>CAZYVW010000080.1:0-2571 GCA_964651645.1 uncultured Candidatus Saccharibacteria bacterium | reverse complement strand
GATATCAAAATTGAGCCGGGCAGGTACGTAGTTGCTGTATCCGGGGGGGTGGACTCTGTTGCTCTCCTGCACATGCTCAATTCCCAACCGGGCGTTCAGCTGACTGTTGCCCATTATGATCATGGCATCCGGCCGGACTCAGCAGAGGATAGAAAATTTGTCGCTGATTTAGCCAAGCGCTACGGCCTGCCATTTGCCTACGACAGCGGCAAACTTGGGGCCGGTGCCAGTGAGGCCGCGGCCCGCGAAGCTCGCTACAAATTTTTGCGTGGAGTGCGTAGTGCCAGCGACGCCAAAGCTGTTATGACTGCCCACCACGAGGACGACCTGCTGGAAACAGCTATTATCAATATGCTGCGTGGTACCGGCCGCAAAGGTCTAAGCTCAATGCAAAGCACCGACCTGGTGTTAAGGCCACTATTGCACTTGTCTAAAGCGGACCTATTAGCCTATGCCCACCATCACAAACTAAAATGGCGCGAGGACAGCACCAATCAAGACACCAAGTACCTTCGTAACCAGGTGCGGCACAAGCTTTTAAGCGGCCTGCCGAGTGATGAGCGTCAAAAGCTCCGCCAGCATATTGAACGGCTAACGGAAATTAACGCTGAAATAGACAGCTTGGTTTTTGCCCAGCTATTTACTCAACCGGCGGTCAATAAACTCAACCGGCATTGGTTTATTATGTTGCCGCACTCTGTTGCCAGAGAAGCTATGGCTGCCTGGTTGCGCCGCGGTGGTATTGGTTTTGACCGTAAGTTATTAGAAAAATTGGTGGTTGGTAGTAAAACATTAGCTCCTGGTCGGCAACTTAGCGTAAGCTCTAAAACAACAATTAACGTTAGTAGGGATGACTTAGCACTTGCTTAAGCCGAGTGCTAGAACGGGTCAAACTAAACTGGTATAATATTCCACCATGGATAAAAAACCCTTCAAGCTTAATACCCCCCGTCCTGGCGGCAATAAGCGCGGTTTTAAAAACTTTGGCTTTTTGGCCATGCTGGTCTTGATTGGCTTAATTATTTTTGCGGCCTACGGCCAGCCTAATACAGAAAAAGAAATCCCTTTCAGTGATGTCGTCAAGTCAGCCAATGCCGGTGAATACACCAAGATGAAGGTCAACGGCGACACCATTGAAATTACCAAAAAGGGTGAAGACCAGCCAACCCTAAAATCTCACCGCGACCCGGGTGTCGGTTTAAGCGACCTTGGCGTAGACACTACAAAAGTTGATGTCGAGTACCAACCCAGTTCAACCACTGGTTCTACCTGGCTGAATATTGGCGGCACGTTCTTAATACCAGCCATTATGTTTTTGGGAATTTTCTGGCTTCTAAGAAGCGCCCAAGGTCAAGGCAACCAAGCGCTGAGTTTTGGCAAGAGTCGCGCTCGGCTTTACGGCAATGAAAAAGAAAAAATAAACTTTGCCAACATTGCTGGCTCTGACGAGGCCAAGCAAGACCTAGAAGAAGTTGTAGAGTTTTTGAAGTTCCCCAAAAAATTTGAGTCTATCGGCGCCCGCATACCAAAAGGCGTTCTATTGGTCGGTCCTCCGGGAACTGGCAAAACCATGCTAGCCCGCGCCGTGGCCGGTGAGGCCAATACGCCATTCTTCAGCATTTCTGGTTCAGAGTTTGTAGAAATGTTCGTGGGCGTCGGTGCCAGTCGCGTTCGTGACTTATTTGCTAGGGCCAAGAAAAATGCCCCCTGCATTATTTTTATAGACGAGATTGACGCCGTAGGTAGGCGCCGCGGCAGCGGTATGGGCGGTGGGCATGACGAACGCGAACAAACCTTAAACCAAATCTTGGTAGAAATGGACGGCTTTGAACAAGGCGCCAACGTTATTGTGCTGGCGGCTACCAACCGCTCGGACGTTTTGGATCCAGCCTTACTAAGGCCCGGCCGGTTTGACCGCCGAGTTAATATTGATCTGCCTGATAGAAAAGACCGTGAGGCCATACTAAAGGTCCATTTTGCCAAAAAACCGCTTAGCAAGGCTGTTGACCTGGACTCGCTAGCCGCCAAAACTGCAGGCAGTAGCGGCGCTGATCTGGCTAACATTACTAACGAGGCGGCGATTGTGGCCGCTCGCCATAACCGCAAAGAAATAAATCAAGGCGACGTAACAGCGGCGTTTGAAAAAGTTGCCATCGGCCCGGAGCGTAAAAGCAAAGTCATGAGCGAGAAAGAAAAAGAACTAACCGCTTACCACGAAGCCGGCCACGCTATAGTTGGCCATGTTTTGCCAGACAGTGACATGGTGCATAAGGTTACCATCATCCCGCGCGGCGGCACTGGCGGCGTTACTTGGTTCATCCCGCCGGAAGATAAAAGCTATCACTCCATCATTGAATACAAGGACGTGTTGGCACGGATGCTAGGCGGACGGATTGCCGAGGAAATTATGTATGGACAGGACCGAGTAACCACGGGTGCCGGCAATGACCTGCAAAAAGCTTCTGAACTGGCGCGCGACATGGTCATTAACCAGGGCATGGGCAAGAAACTGCGCGACCAAGTATTCCATACCGATGACGGCATGATGTTTGAAAAAATGATGCACGAACG
>CAZYVW010000079.1:0-2767 GCA_964651645.1 uncultured Candidatus Saccharibacteria bacterium | reverse complement strand
AGCAGACGCCTGGACGGCTAAGGTGCCCATAATATCGTCGGCTTCGTAATCATCCAGCTCGTAAAGTGGCCAGCCAAAAGCATTTAATAGCTCATGGAGAATAGGAATTTGCTCATAAAAGTCGGGCGGCGCCGGTTTGCGGCCGGCTTTGTACTCTGGGTATAGTTCCAAACGCTTACGGATATTAGTTTTGGGTTTATCCCAAGCCACACAGACGTAATCCGGCTTTAGACGTTTAATAACTTCCAGTGCCATTGTGGCAAAACCAAAGACACCACCAGTGGCCTTACCATCTTTTGTGCTCAAGTTTGGCATTGCGTAATAACCGCGGTAAAACACACTCTTGCCGTCAATAATTGCCAGCTTTTTCTTTGCCGCTGGTATTTCCTCACTCATATGTTCAAGTATACGCTAGTCAGCTGTAAGAAAGTCTTGGTATTTCCATGCCACAGCGGGGTGCCTAATTTTATCCATTGCCCGTTTTTGTACCTCTCTAATCTTGGCCTCACTGCAACCAAGAATCTCGGCCACTTCGTTACCGGTTCTAGCTGTACCATCATCCAGACCAAATCGAAATCTTACAACTTGGCGCTCAATTTCAGTTAAGTTAGTCAGCATCTCGTCAACTTGGTCGGGCAGCATTTTATCAAGCAAAACTTCTAGAGGATCTAGAGCATTCTTGTCAGCTATAAGGTCTCCGAGTTCAGCATCTTCTTTTTCCCCTACCGGTTCTGACAACGATACAGAAGCATTCGCATAGTCAAGGACTGCCGCAACCCTGCCTGGGTCCTGTTTAAGTTCCTCAGCAAGCTCATTAAGACTAGGCGCACGCCCCAGCCTTTCGGTTAGCCTAACTCGGTGTTTGTTAATCTTAATTTGCTCGTTAACGGCCTCAACAGGCAGCTTTATGGTTCGCCCAGTTTTAGCTATGCCCCTGGGGATGTACTGCTTTATCCAATATGAAGCATAGGTTGAGAACTTAAAGCCCTTGTTGTGGTCAAACTTTTCTAAGGCATGCATCATGCCTAGGTTGCCTTCTTGAATTAAGTCTAGCAAGTCTAGGCCATGGCCTTGGTATCTTTTTGCAATAGATACCACTAGTCTCAGGTTGGCTTGAATAAAAATTTTAGTGGCTTCATCGCCATCTATGATTGCGGCCCTAAACTGTCGCTTTTCAGCCGCTGTAAGTCCACTAGCATTTTGTTCGACAGCAACTACTTTAGCTCTGGCGGCAGCACCATCTTTAATTATAGTATTTAAGACTGCCTCACCATGCTTAGTAAGCATTGCATGCCTGCCAATATCGCTAAGGTAAAGCCTAACATCGTCATCTTCCGGCGGCGTATTATCACCTTTTGTGCGGCTGTAACCAGTATTTTTTGACTTTGTGGTATCAAATACGCCTGGGTCAGCCAGGGCTGCGTATAGCGACATTTGGCCGACAGCTTTAACGGCCGGGCGTTTAGCCCTTGGCTTTAGCTCTGGCAGAGGTTCTTGTATTTCGGGTTCAGCGGCAGCCTCGGTTATAAATTGCCCGTCGTCTGTAATTGTAAGCTCATCAAGAGCATCAAGATCAGACATGACTCCTTCTACAAAATCAGCTACTGGGAAAGAATCCACAATTTGGTCTGGTGTATCTGGCATATTAATCTTTTACAGCTTTACGCTCGTATTTGCAAGGATAAGGGTTATGCCGATTTTAGCCCAAGGGCTTCTTCGGCCCTATGTAGGAAATCTTCAAAATCATCGTCGTTTATTAAAACGTGGTCAGCAATATCTTTAATGGCCATAATGTTGAAGGCTGGGTCAACCCCGCCGTTCTCAGCTTTTTCGCGCTTCTGGAATTCCTCGAAGCTAAGCACACCTTCCTCTGCACGTGCCCTGCTCTTTAGCCGTTCGTAGCGTGCTTGCAGCGGCGCATCAACAAAAAGAATAATCCCCCCTTCGTCTTTAATAACTTGGGCCTCGGCCAAAGCGCGGAAGCCGCTGACAACCAAGCCTTTATACTGGCTTTTGTCCTTTTCAAAACGTTCTAAGGCAATCTTGCTGACAGCGCCGTGGCCTTGGGCCTGGCGAATCTCATTAGCGGTTTTGTACAAAATAGGCCGTTCGATTGAGCCATATTTCTTCATGGCTTCTTCACGGAAGACATCACCGGTTGAGACATGATAGAAACCGTGCTTACTAGCCAGGTATTCGGCTAAAGAATCTTTGCCACTAGCGTGAGTTCCTGCAATGCCAACAATTTTCATTTATTTCCTACTTGATATAGTCATGCAACTTCTTTGCATCTTTGTGTTTTCTAAGCTTAGCCAAAGCTTTGGCTTCAATTTGGCGAATGCGCTCGCGGGTAACGGAAAACTCCTGCCCGACTTCTTCTAGCGTATGGCTCTTGCCGTCTTCCAGGCCAAAGCGTAGTTTTAGTATCTTCTGCTCGCGCTCAGTTAGCGCGCCGAGCATGTCTTTGACGTGCTCTTTAAGCAGTTGGCCGGTGGCTGATTCTTCCGGTGTTACGGTGTCCTCATCAACAATAAAGTCACCTAGGACTGAGTCTTCCTCATCATCGCGCACCGAAGCGTCCAAGGACGAAATATCCTGTTTAATCTTCATGATGTGCTCAACTTTTTCTACTTCAATGCCCATTTCTGCGGCGATTTCCTCGTTGGTTGGCTCACGGTTGAGTTCTTGGGTTAGGCGGCGTTGAGTTCTGAGCAACTTATTTATAGTTTCCACCATGTGGACGGGAATACGGATGGTGCGGGCTTGG
>CAZYVW010000078.1:0-2804 GCA_964651645.1 uncultured Candidatus Saccharibacteria bacterium | reverse complement strand
ATTTGAATTTTTGGCTTTATTTGCTCCCGTAGCAATATATGTTGGCTACGATTTACGGCAAAAACATAGAACCAAAACAATGCCGCTGATCCTAAAGTCTTACCACCGATTGTCGGTGGTTGCTAAATTGGTTTTAGTAACTGGGCTTTTGGTTTTTGTGGTGCTTTTCATCGAAAGGCCGGTACTTAATTTTGTTCGCTATCATAAATATGCACCGTCGTGTACGCAATTGTTAAGCGAAACGCGCTGTTCACAAAATTATACAGCCCAGCGTGATATTACAGCTCTGGCCGCCAAACCGGCCAGTTTCTCGCCTATAAATCCATTCAACTATCTACTACAAGAATGGCTACCGGGTATGGTCACCACCCAGACTATTCTGCCACCTACCGAACTTTCCTCAGCCTTACTGCGCTTTTTCTATTATCTTGCCGCCTTGGGCGGTAGCATTTTGGTTTTTGTTTATTTGCTAGAGTTTATCAAAAAACCAACTTACAAATTCCTACTGTTTGTAACACTTTTTTACACCGTCGCCCTGTTTTGCGGTAATTATCTGCTATACGTTCAATTAGGTACTCCAGTGGCTATTACCGGCCGTTATTTATTACCAGTCATGCCAATTTTTATTTTGTTTGTAGGTCTGGCCGTTGTCAGGCTGTTCAGGCAACAAACCAGGTTGCTGTGGCTTGGCCTAATTTCTAGTTTGCTAGTTTTTAGCCAGGGCGGTGGGGTTATTACTTACCTAATGGCAGCTAGCAGCGACATGTATTGGCCCAACAGTATTCTGCAAAAACCAAACAACTATTTAAAAAATCACCTCAAAACCTTCGTTAAACTAGGCAAAGTAAGTTGATTACTGACTCTTAATAATTTCAGTGACTTTGGCAACCAACTTGTCCAACTGGTCTTTGGTTTTGGCTTCAGCGTTTAAGCGCATGACGGGCTCAGTATTACTGGCTCGTAGGTTGAACCAATAATCCGGGTAGTTAACTGTCAGTCCATCCAACCAATCTTGTTGGCCATCGCCAAATGCATTAGCCAATTTTTTGAATATTTGGTCTTTATTAGTACTAACCTCTAAATTCATCTCCGGCATCATTACATACAATCTATATTCGTCTACTAGTTCGGACAGTTTCCCCCCTGAATTACTCAATGCCTGCATGGCTACCAGGGCAGCAATTAATCCGGAATCGGCGTCATAATTTTCTTTGAAGAATAAGTGTCCAGTTGTCTCGCCACCAAACGGCGCGCCGATTTTACGCATCAAAGCGCCTATGTTAACCCTGCCAGCCTTGGTACGCACCGGTTTACCACCCCATTTTTTTATCAATTCTTCAGTAGCTCGGCTAGTACGTACATCATGAACAATTTGACTACCAGGGTACTTTTGCAAATAAAGCTTGGCCACAATTGTAATTAGGTCAGTCCCCAGTACCACTCGGCCTTTATCATCTACTAAAACAGCGCGGTCGCCGTCGCCATCAAAGGCAATGCCAAAATCCAACCGTTCATCTCTAATCTTTTTGATGAGATCTTGCAGATTTTCGTGCTGTTGGGGGTTGGCCTCATGGTTAGGGAAGGTACCGTCCACCTCAAAATACATCTTTTCTACCTGCAGGGGCAGCTTAGGTAAAATATGAGGCAAAATCTCGCCAGCCATACCATTACCGACATCTATTGCTATGTGAAACGGTTTTAGATTATTTATAAACGACAAACAATGTTCTATCCAATCATTAGTAATGTTTTTGGGTGTACGAATACCGTGCTTTGTTGATGCTGGTTTTACTTGTTTGTTGATTACCTTGTCCCGAATTTCAGCCAAGCCAGCGTCTAGGCCAACAGCTATTACCTGGTCACGGTATAGTTTGATGCCATTGTCGGCACCTGGGTTGTGACTAGCTGTAATAACTGCGCCGCCGGCCAATTTCCATTTGCCTACGGCAAAATAAATCATATCGCTGGTAACTAAGCCTATGTCCCAAACATCGTAGCCTTGTTCTTCTAAGCCATCCATAAAAGCTTGGGCTAAAACTTTAGAATCAGGGCGCATATCATGCCCAACTGCAATTGTGCCTTTGGTAGGCAACCAATCGGCATAAGCGCGGGCAATAAGATTTACGGTTTCTGGTGTTAGCTGGACGCCGACCTTGCCCCGGATGTCATAAGATTTAAAAATTTCTGCTAAATCAGGCATGATGCACCTTACCCAATTATAGGTAACGCGAGGCTCGTCTTTAAATATTTACGGTAGAGTTGTATATTTTCGGCGTGGTCAAAGGCAATGTTTCCTTTATCAGGCAATTCGTCGAAGCTAAACCATCGTTGCTCAACAGACTCCCAATCAGCTTCGCCAGTTTTATCAGTAGCATTACAAAAATAAACAAAGGCAACGTTTTGCCGGTCTTCTTTTGGCCGGTTCGGATCGTCATTAATCTTCAGCAGTACAGGGTCTTTTATTTTCCAGCCTGTTTCTTCCATCACTTCTCTCGCGACTGCTTGGGGCAACGTTTCATCTCTGTCAACAAATCCACCGACTAGTCCCCATTTGCCCCCTTCAAGTAGCTTGGCAGTTCTTTTTACCAATAAGATCTCGTTGTCTTTAAGAACTAGTGTATCTATCACTACGTGTCTTAAGGAAGCTTTGTTCCCGTCTTCAAAATTGCAGGTTATCATTAGCTAAAGAGTATCCTAGTTCCCGCCGTATCCATAACCGTAGCCATTGTAGTTAACGTTTGGCTTGTGATAGTCACTAACCTTGACTGGTTCTCCGCCGTCTCGGCTCATTATATAAAGCTCAC
>CAZYVW010000077.1:0-2841 GCA_964651645.1 uncultured Candidatus Saccharibacteria bacterium | reverse complement strand
ACGCACGTTGGTTTGTCAGACGCGCCAGACGGCGCCACGCACCAAATGCTTGAGGACATTCCACTTATGAGAACTCTCTCAAACATGACGGTCATCGCGCCTTGCGACAGTGTTGAGGCGGCTAAAGCCACGCTTGCCCTAGCTGATTACAAAAAACCAGCATACGTGCGTATTGCCCGCGACGACACAGCGATACTCACTACTAAAGACACGCCGTTTGAGATTGGCAAAGCCTATGTTTTCAACTCTGGAGAAGATATTACAATTGTTAGCACGGGCCGGATGACCTATCAGGCGTTGCTAGCGGCCGAGGAACTATTCAAAGACGGTATTGACGCTGAAGTTGTTCACGTGCCAACTATTAAACCACTGGACACTGAAGCTATTCTAAAAAGTGCTAAAAAAACCGGCAAGGTAATTACCGTTGAAGAAGGTCAAATAGCCGGCGGCTTGGGCGGCGCGATTGCCGAACTGCTTGGCGAGGAGCACCCCATGCCCATAAAACGCCTTGGCATGCGCGATAAGTTTGGCGAGTCCGGTAAGCCGGAGGAACTCTTAAAACACTTTGGCCTGACAGCTCATCACATTGCCATTGCCGCGCACGAACTTTGCTCCTAATAATCCTTTAATAACAGCGGTAATTGACTCTGATATAGGACTTTTATACTTTCAGATAGCACCAGGACACATATGAGTGGCTACAAACTTCCAGTCTTCTCTCTGTGTAGGAGGTATCTACCCATCCTTCAGCCTAAAAGTTTTCGCCTACACATATGCACCCTGGCATCTACTGTAAAGCACAAAAATCCTATATACTTTAAGCAAGGATAAGCACTAATGGCGTTGACGATAAAACAGATACGGGAGAATTGTAAGGAAGCACGCGAGCTAATGGCTCGGGCGCGGGCCGAGCATTTTGCTTTGGGCGCTTTTAATCTGGATAACCAGGAAACCTTAATCGCTGTAGCTCAGGCCGCTAAAGCCAAGAAAGCGCCAGTGCTAGTAGAAGTTAGCAAGGGCGAAGTTGACGCCATGGGGCTGGATAACATTCGCGACATGGTAGACAACTACAAGGAGGAGTATGGCGTCCAAATGTATATTAATTTGGACCACAGCCCAAGTGTCGATGATGCCATGGACGGTATTGAGGCCGGCTTTGAGTTTATTCATATTGACGTTTCCCAGGCTAACCACGATGCTACCGACGCCGAGATTATTGAGGCTACCAAGCAAATCGTTAACTACGCCAAATTGACTGGCGCCTTAGTGGAAAGTGAGCCGCATTATTTTGGCGGCGCCTCCAACGTCTTTAAAGAAAATTTTGATTACGAAGAAATTAAAAAGACCTTCTCTACGCCAGAAGCTACTAAAGCTTTCGTAGACGCTACGGGCGTTGATACTTACGCCGTGGCCATCGGCAACTTGCACGGCCATTACCCAGGACCTAAGAAACTCGACATTGGCCTGCTTAAACAACTACGAGCATCGGTTGACTGCAATATTTCGCTGCACGGCGGCAGCGGTACGCCCGGGCATTATTTTGTAGATGCCGTACGGATTGGCGTTAGCAAGATTAACATTAACAGCGACATGCGCCTGGCCTACCGTAATACTTTAGAAAAGGTCCTCAAAGATAACCCCGACGAATTTGCCGTAGTTAAGCTAATGGGTAAAGTTGTTGATGCCGTCCAAGATGTGGTAGAAACTAAAATAGATATGTTCAATTCTGCCGGGAAAGCGAGTAAAGCTTGATGGGTATCTTTGACGAATTCACCAAAGATTTCAAAGATTTTAAGGAAGAGCTCCTGGGTTTTAAGTCCGATCTAACAGACAGTGCCAAAGATATGGCCAGCGAGGTTAAGGAAAACATCACGCCAGTTAGTAAAGGCTTGGGCAACGTCAACAAAGAGGTCAAAGGCGGCCTAGACCAGCTCAATAACAAGTTGTCTTCGCTGGACGCCAAACTCAAGGGCGGCCGGAAAGGCCCGACAAAATAATGGCAGAGGGTGGGACTGGCTCTGATTTTGACGTCCTGGGCATCGGGGATATCGTCACCGATGCTTTTATCCGGCTACTGGACGAAGAAGCCCACACTTATTACGACGGCAAGGGCCACTGGTTAGCTATGCCTTACGGCATGAAGGTGCCGTTTGAAAGCGCTCAGATTATTGAGGCCGTCGGTAATGCCGCTAACGCCTCGGTTAGTTTTGCGCGCTTGGGCCTAAAGAGCGGCTTGGTTGCGAACATTGGCGAGGACCAGCACGGTCGCGACATGATAACCGCCTTGCATCAGAACAAAGTTGACACCCGTTTTGTACGAATTAATCCAGACAAAGTCAGCAATTACCATTACGTACTGTGGTACAAGGAAGACCGCACAATTTTAATCAAGCACGAGGAGTACAAATACCACTGGCCGGCTTTGCACCGCGACGAAGTGCCCAAGTGGGTTTATTTTAGTTCCATTAGCCAGCACGCCCTGCAGTATCACGACGACCTGGCCGACTGGTTGGAGGATAACCCTGAGGTCAAACTAGCCTTCCAGCCCGGGACTTTCCAAATGGAAGCCGGCGTCCATAAAATGCACCGGATTTATAAAAGAAGCGAGGTTGTAATTCTTAACCGCGAGGAAGCGGCTTTTGTATCCGGCGGCAAACACGAGGATATCGATAACCTATTTGATAAAATGCACCGGATTTATAAAAGAAGCGAGGTTGTAATTCTTAACCGCGAGGAAGCGGCTTTTGTATCCGGCGGCAAACACGAGGATATCGATAACCTATTTGATAAAATGCACCGGATTTATAAAAGAAGCGAGGTTGTAATTCTTAACCGCGAGGA
>CAZYVW010000076.1:0-2876 GCA_964651645.1 uncultured Candidatus Saccharibacteria bacterium | reverse complement strand
ACAAGCACACAAACTCAAAAGGGGTGACATATCACCTTAACTCAAAAGCAGTTACACTTCGCGGTGGCAAACTACAAACTATCTATTACTTCAGCAAGGACGTACGCCCAGAGGCATCCGACCTTCCTGACGGAATGGAAGTCAACGAAAACCCACGTAACGGTTTCTTGACTGTAAAGCGCAAGTAATCTAGGTTCTTCAGAACCGTAAGAGCGCCTCCTCGGGGGCGTTCTTTTTATGTCATGTGATATTCTAGACTGATATGACCAAGGTAATCCTAAAAGTCGACAAGCTCAAAAAGTCCTACGACGACAAAGTAGCCGTTAACGGCATTAGCTTTGAAGTTAAAGAAGGTGAAATTTTTGGCATCCTTGGCCCCAACGGTGCCGGCAAAACTACTACTCTAGAAATGATTGAAACCTTACGTGAAATTGACAGTGGCACAGCCACGGTTGACGGTGTGGATGTGGCCAAACACCCATATGACGTTCGGGCTATGATTGGCGTCCAGCCGCAGTCGCCGGGCTTCCAGGACAAGACCAAGCTAACAGAGCTAATCACTATGTTCGCAGCCGCCTATGGCGGAAAAGTTGATCCCCGCAAATTCTTAGAAGAGGTTGACCTACTAGACAAAGCCGATAGTTTTATTGAGCAGCTTTCCGGTGGCCAAAGACAGCGCTTCAGTATTGTGGCGGCGCTGGTTCATAGCCCCAAAGTCTTTTTCCTGGATGAGCCAACTACTGGCTTGGACCCACAAGCCCGGCGCAATCTCTGGAAGTTGATTGAGGACGTCCGTAACAGGGGCATTAGTGTTATCATCACCACTCATTACATGGATGAGGCAGAGGTACTGTGCGACCGTATCGCCATTATGGACGAGGGCAACATCATTGCCCTGGATACGCCCAAAGCGCTGATTAAACGGTTGCTAGGCACTGGTTTTAAAAAGTCTCAAAAAGTTGAGCAAGCCAACCTAGAAGACGTCTTTATTGAAATGACCGGAAAGGGGCTGGCTAGCATATGACATTCAAGCAAAAACTGTTTACCGTTTGGGTGTTTTTTGTCACCAATTTTAAACGTCTCTTCCGTGACAAAACCGCGCTATTCTTTACCTTCATGTTTCCATTAATTTTCCTGTTTGTCTTTGGCGGTATTTCCGGCCACGGCGGGACTAGCTTTAAAGTGGCTGTTTTGTCCCAGACCGACAACAAATACTATCAAGAATTTACTACTCAGGCTGATAAAGACAAAGTCTTAAAAATCGACAAGGGAATTACCAACGTAGACGAAGCCAACAAGCGGATGAGCCGCGGCCAACTGGACGCTACAATTACGTTCCCGGCCGATTTTGGCATTGATGACCACGGCCAAGCTCAGGTAACTTACACCCAGAACAATACTCAAGCCGGCCAAGCCGTGCAAGCGGTATTACAAAGCCAATACTTTGCGCCGCTTAATGCTCGTCTTGTTAAACAGGCCACACCGTTTGTGGCTAGGTCCGAACAGCTTAACCGTAAAAGCCTATCATCATTTGACTACACCTTTGCTGGCTTGCTTGGCTTTGCTATTTTGGGCGCTGGTATTTTTGGACCTATCAACGTTTTTCCGGAGCTCAAAAAACAAGGCGTCCTGCGCCGGTTGCACACCACGCCGCTTAGAGTTTGGCAGTATTTCCTGTCTATCATGCTTGGCAACGCCGTTGTTGGCATGCTTAGTCTAGGGTTGATGTTCGCTGTGGCTATGACAATTTTTCATCTTAAGGTTGCCGGCAACTTCTTTGAGCTTGGGCTGTTTCTAATCTTTAGCATTGTTTTGATTCTTGGTATTGGTCTTGCCATTGGCGGCTGGGCCAAAAACGAGCGCCAAGCCGCGCCGCTAGCCAACATTGTGGTTTTCCCCATGATGTTTCTTTCCGGTACCTTCTTTCCACGCTTTCTTATGCCGGTCTGGCTGCAGCATCTAACTGGTTTGTTCCCACTCAGTCCAGTAATTGACGGCGCTCGGCTGATTGCCACGGAGGGGCAGCACTTAACACAGCTCGGTTCGCAGCTGGGTATCATGAGTATTTGGCTAGTCGTAGTCTATTTTATTGCTTTCCGCGTCTTCCGCTGGGAGTAGTTGTTAAACAAGCATAAGTGTGTTATAATACAAGATATGTCTCCAAAAAATCGCAATTTTGAAACAAAGAAACCCGTTCAATCTTGGTCAGAACTATCAGCTGCTGCCCAGACAGAGGCCGATAGAGCCTATGCAGAAACAGAAACCAATGATCTTTCAGACAATTCACTTATTCGCCCCAGTGAGGTAACTTCAGGCGTACGCCGAGTTTCAGAGGCAGCCATAGACCAAGGCATACTCCCAACAGACAGCGGCGTGCCCAAAATAACCGGACCACAAATCGCCCGCCGTGCATTTGCAGAAGCTACATATAAGCCAGACGAGACCCCTATTTATCCTCCAGATATAACAATTGGTGGCATAAGACAGCTACGCGAACAGCAAAATAGCGATGCTTAAGCTGCCAGAACCGTTTTTTGTACTGGCGCCGATGGATGATGTTACAGATACGGTCTTTCGGCAGGTTGTAGCATCCACAGCGTCGCCAGATCTGTTTTTTACAGAGTTCGTTAATGTTGATGCGCTGCAGAGCAGGGGACGCCAGGCCACCCTTCCCCGACTATCATTTACAGAGGTGGAAAGGCCAATCATAGCCCAAATTTGGGGCAAAAATCCGGAGAATTTTAAAAAATCCGCCCAAGATATAGCAGAGATGGGCTTTGATGGAATTGATATCAATTTTGGATGCCCGGTGAAGGATGTCGTCCAAAACGGCACTTGCTCGGCTTTTATTTTGCCGCAGAACAGGGAAGCAGCAG
>CAZYVW010000075.1:0-2933 GCA_964651645.1 uncultured Candidatus Saccharibacteria bacterium | reverse complement strand
GCTAAAGCGTAGGTGGCTTTGGCAACGCGTTTGAACTGGGTTTTGCCCTGTAGGTTCAGAAGGATTGTAGTCTCTTTAACTTGGCGGCTTTTTAGGACTCGTTTAACGATTTCATCACGGTGCAATGGCTCGCCGGCTTTCTTTAATACTTCTACGATAATGTCGGCAACTGTGCCCTTGTCGTAACCCCACTCCTTTAAGGCGTAGATTCCCCGCCCTATTAGCACGAAGCGCTTGTCTTTTATAAGTTCGTTATGGATGGCTTGGGTAGTAACATCCTTGCGCTTGAAGGTAGATTTCTTGATAGCTTCGGCAATCTCGTTAAAGTGTAGAGGCTTGGTATAGTCGTGCAAAATTACATAAATCTTGTCGCGGATGTTCTTTGGGTTAACCATTGGCCATTTAATTAGACCGTAGCGGTTATTAAGCGTAGCCAACTGCTTGCTTAGGCTAGCAAGAGCGGCTACGTGGGCAGGATCTTTGTCGCCAACGGCTTCAGTAATTTTCTCTATAGTTGTTGGCTCGCCAATTTTCTTAACGGCGTCAATTATCTTACCAATCTTGTCACGCAGGGCTTTCTCGCTCTTTTCAGAACCAAGTGCGGCACCATGGTAGAAGTTGTCATTCTCGTCTATAACTACCAGGCTAGGTGTCAGTTGAGCCAGGAAGGATACGCGGGATTGGTCAATCCGGCTGTTTTCAGCGGTCAGTTTGGCGCTCAAATCACTAATGCGGGCAGCTTTGCCCATAGCGCTTAAATGCTGTTCAAAAACTTCTTTAAGCTCAGCGGCGTGTGGCAGGCCGTTCTCGGCAGAGGTCTTCAGGCGGGCAACAACAGCCTTTTCTAGCTGGCGGACACGCTCACGGGTAATGCCTAAGAGTTCACCAATTTGCTCTAACGTTTCCCTTCGGTCAAACAAACCAAAACGACGTGCAATAATCTCACGTTCACGTTCACGGTCAATAGTACCAAGGATATCGTTAACGATTTTTTCTACGTTGAGCTGTTTAGGACTGGTTGGTTCTGTCATTATCCTTCTCTTCCCTGTTAGCCACCGGGTTTATGTATAAATTATATAACTTTAGTTTTTAAATGTCAATACTATTTTGTACCTAGATTATTGTAGCACTAAATAGACGTATCTGCGTAAAAATTAGATGGCAATACTATCATGAAATACCTTTGCCAAGGGGTAAAATTGTGGATAATTGCTCGTATTTGCGTTCTCATGGGCCTTTTTGGCCAAGAAATCGCTAAAGCCGATTTCTTGGCAAGCGCTTGCAGGCCCATTTGAACTGCAAATACTCACTTATTTTTTGGATGAGGGGCGGCGTCTGAAGTTTCGTTTGCCTTTTGCTGGCGCTTCTTCAAGGAGTTTTTTGGCCTGTTCCTCTGTTATATCCTCAGGTTTTACGTCTTTGGGGATTTTGGCGTTCTTTTTGCCGTCTGTTATATATGGGCCATAAAAACCCTTCAAAACTTGGACTTTGCCCCAGGTATTTATATATTTCTCGGCATCAGCCTTTTGTTTGGCAGCATATAATTTACGGGCTTCGGCCTCTGTAATTGTTAAGGGGTCGCCCTCTTTAATGGAAGCATAAGTCTTGCCAACCTGAACGTATGGGCCAAAGCGGCCAATATTGGCGGTTATTTCCTCGCCGGCCTCTGTTTTACCAACTACGCGCGGTAATTTAAACATTTCTATGGCCTGCTCTACCGTTACAGTATCCATGGTTGTACCTTCTGGTAAGCTCGCAAACCGGGGCTTTTCCTCATCTTCAGTAGCGCCCAGCTGTAGCATCGGCCCGTACTTGCCAAAACGGGTCAGGATTGGCTTGCCAGAGTTGGGGTCTTTGCCAATTTCTTTGGCTTGAGCAACTTCGGCCCTATCAATACTGCCGGAAGATTCGATAAGTTTATGGAACGGACCGTAAAATTCATCCAGCATGTCGTTGCGGGGCAGTTTGCCGGCGGCAATTTGGTCAAACTCTTCTTCTACACTAGCCGTAAAGTCGTAATCTATAATCTGGTCAAAGTGGCCCATGAGGAAGTCGCTGACTACCTCACCGCTTGGTGTGGGTACTAACTTGCCGCGGTCAGAGCCGGTGTTTTCTTCTACAATCTCTCTTTTTACTTTGCCGTCTTTTAGCTCAAGCATAATTACATCACGCGGCTTGCCCTCGCCCTCGCCTTTTACGGCATAGCCGCGGACTTGGACGGTATTAATAATCGTGGCGTAAGTACTTGGGCGGCCAATGCCAAGATCTTCTAGTTTCTTAACCAGGCTACCTTCTGTGTAGCGGGCTGGTGGTTTGGCAAAGATTTGGCGACCTGAGGCTTCTTGCAAGTCTAACTTATCGCCTTCACTGACTGATGGCAAAATATCGTCTTCCTTTTTGTTGGGTGCATAGACCTTTAGGAAACCATCAAACAGGATGACTTCGCCCTTGGCCTCGAAGACTTCTTTATTGGACGCAATAGTAATAGTTATCGTCGTTTTCTCTAGTTTAGCTGGAGCCATTTGGCTAGCTAGCGCACGCCTGCGGATAAGGTCGTAGAGTTTTTGGTCGTATTCATTACTGCTGGCCTTGGTGGTTTTAACATCTGTTGGGCGGATGGCTTCGTGAGCTTCCTGGGCACCCGAACTTTTAGTTTTATATGTGCGGAACTGGTGATAGTTGTCGCCGTACTCGCTCTTTATAAAATTGGTCATTTGCGATAACGCTTGGCCGCTTAAATTGACCGAGTCAGTACGCATATAGGTAATCTTACCTTCTTGGTAAAGCTTCTGAGCGCTAGACATAGTGGACTTGGCGCTAAAGCCCAAGCGGCTGTTGGCTTCTTGTTGCAAAGTGCTGGTAGTAAATGGCGCACCAGGGTTTCGCGTACCCGGGGTTTTCGTAATGCCAGTGACTGCAAAGCTAACACTAAT
>CAZYVW010000074.1:0-3257 GCA_964651645.1 uncultured Candidatus Saccharibacteria bacterium | reverse complement strand
GCTTCTGCATCCTGTCTTAGAGTCTAAATTGCTCGTAAAAAATCTTGTCCTCCGGAATTTCCATAGCCGTTAGAATCGGTACTAGCTTCTGCCGCATGGCTGGAGGCCCACAAAGATAAACATCCCGCCTCGCGACCTCCGGAACTAGTCGGGCAATCACCTCGTTATCAATATAGCCATGATCGCCCTTGCCGCCAGGGTCATCAGTTAGAATATTGTGCCATTTAAAGTTTTTATATGTGGCCGCGAATTCCTCTAACTCGTCCGTCAGCATGGTGTCGGCGACGGTTTGGTTGCCGTAGAGTAAAACTACGTCTCGCTTTTCAGCTAAAAGCTGCGGCAGCATGGCCCGCAGCGGCGTGATGCCAGAACCGCCAGCAATCAGCAGAACTTTTTTATTGGTGGATAATTTGGGAGTAAAGACTCCATACGGTCCATCCACCCACACCCGCGAACCAACAGGTAAACCCTCTAGCCTTTTAGTAAAATCGCCCACGCCTTTGGCACTTATGCGTAAATGCTGGCCATTCGGCTCAATTGAGATAGTAAAGGGATGACGCTCCCACCAATAGCCCTTGACCAAAAATTGCGAGATATTAAATTGGCCGGACTGCCATTTAAAGTGACTTAGATTTTTGCCAGTCACATAGATACTGACCGCTGATGGCGTGATACGCTCGACTCTCTCAACTCTAAAGTCATGCCGGAGATTACGTATTAGCGGAATGCCAAAGCGATAAATAATTATTAAGCTAAAGGCTAGGACGTACAGCGCCTTCCAGTAAAGTTTAAAGATTGGATCCGCAAAGTCCGCACCGTTATCGGTTTGGTGAAAAAATGCCAAGACAATGGCCAAGTACATAAATATGTGAGTATAGTACCAAGCCTCATAGCTCAGCTTAGACCTCACCCAACGCACTGCAGCCATTATTCCTAAGGTCATAAAAATACACCAAGCAATTACTGCCAACAGAACATGTGGCCACGCCCAGAGTTCCAGCTCTTCTTTGATGATTCCGGTTCCGGTCAGCAAGCTATAGCCAGTAGTGATCAAAATTGGGTGGAAGAAGATGAAAAATAGCAGTGTCTGGCCATTTGCGCGATGATATTTAGTAACACCATCAAAGCCCATTTTCTGTTCTAGAAAGCGTACGCGGCTGATCATGGTTAGCTGCATCAGAATCATCAAAACAGCCATCAAGCCGCACAGCCGACCAATGGCAATTAATGCCGGGGCTAGACCGGTAGCGATTTGACTGCCCGAAGTCTGCGACCAAAAGTAAATGATGATGGCAATGTTAACGGCAAACAGACCGATAAGTTGATAGAATCCGAGGCGCTTAAGTTTCATTACTGGGCGTTCATGTAATTAATGGTATAAGTCCCGGCTGCCGGTGCTACCCCAAAATTGATAGTTAGGGTTGTAGTCGTCGATCCTATGTACAGCTGGCTGGCTGCTGTACCGGCATTGCCGGCAGTGGCAACGGTTCTCGGTGCTGAACCGTAGGCAGAATTCCAAGTGATGGTGCACTGTAGCCCATTTGCCTGCCCAGTACCAGCCGACACCATAGTAATCTGTCCGGCTGTATCGTTGCCGCTAACCGTACATGATGTAGCTCCATTCCCCAGGCCACTACCAGCAAGACTGGTAGTCGGCGCCGTGCCGCCAGTAATAATGTGGCCATTAATAGTGATATTGCCATTAAAGGTGGCGGCTTTAACGGTAAGATTACCGCCAGCATCAATTTTTGCCAACACTGCACCGGTCGAATCTTGGGCCTGAAGGAGGTCGGTACTCTGGGAGACAGCACCCTTGATGGATACACCACTACCAGCTAATGGTGTAAATTTTACTGACCCCGTATCAGTTACGTTAATGAACTTGGTATTGTCGGATTTACGACTAATCGACAGCTGCCACCCAGTACCATCGCCAAACTGCAAGTTACCCGCATTAGGTGAGCCCCCAGCTTGAATGTTTAGATAGTTGCTATTGTTGCCAAAGTTGATGTTTGAATTGGTGGCGCAATCCAGATTACTTCCAGTGCCTCCCGTGCAAAGTACTAGGCTTTGCACGCTGCCCATATTTACGTTTTTAATTACGGCGTGCGATGAGCCACTGTCTGTGAATTGGATACCGACCCCGTTCGCAAAAGTTGCTGCTGACTGGGCATCGCCGATTTGGATATAGGCACCCTGGACGTTAACTGCCGGTGCTGCCGTAGAAGCATCATTCAGAGTACTAAAGACAGTTAGTGGTGATGACGGAGCGGTCGCTGTACCTACTGCTAGGCTGCCGGCGGAGTCGAAGTGACTAAGCACTGTGCCGCTAGAGTTCCGGAGCTGGAGGAGATCGGACGTCTGTGAAGCTACACCTTGGAGATATGCAACCACACCGTCTACACCGCCAATCGCGGCAAAAGCACTTGATGTGCCTGAAGACGATAACGTTGTTAGCACCGCACCGGTAGCTGGCGGTGACTGAAACACCCCTAAGCCAAAGTAACCTGCCGTCGTTGTGGCCAAACTACCATGCACCGACAAGGTCGTACCGGGATTAAAGTTACCATCCCCGCCGACCTTGAGGCCGGCCTTAGCCCAGATAACACCCGTGGCATTAACTCCGGCTAAATAGGTGCCGGAGCTATTTTGGAACTGCAGCAGGTCGGCGGCTTGGCCGGAGGCGCCCTTGATGGTTAGGCCTACGCCGGCGTTGGTATTGTAGAGATTAATCAATGTGTTACCCAGTGGAGCAACCTTAAACGTATCGACCCCCGCCTCTTGCCCTAAAAAGTTTGATGACAATGCATGTTGTGTGCCGGTTTGACCAGCTGGATTCGCATTTACAACATACCCGAGAGGGGCGCCATTGATATCACCAGTTTGCTGAATCCAAATTCTTGAATTAGTATCTATAGCCCCATTTTGAATCTCAATGACCTGAGCACCATCAGCATTCAACCTTAGCGCGCCATCCCCGATAGAAGTAAGTGATACACCACCCAGGGCGCTACTTAAGCTTATAGATCCGTTTACGGTTAGTTGACCTGAAGCATTTATTTTTGCTAAAGCAGCACCTGTCGAGTCTTGCACCTGAAGTAAGTCCCCGCTCTGGCTTGGCGCACCTTGAACAATCAATGGTTTGTCTGAGGAATTAATGGATGATACAAACAGTCCGCCATTGCTAATCACTCCAGAACTGTTAGCAACTTGGCTGCCCGTGCTGCGTACATAAGCCTGAAGTGAAGTGGTGGCGC
>CAZYVW010000073.1:0-3295 GCA_964651645.1 uncultured Candidatus Saccharibacteria bacterium | reverse complement strand
CCTCAAGCATTTGGTGCGTGGCGCCGTCTGGCGCGTCTGACAAACCAACGTGCGTGCTGATAATATTTACCGGCCGATCATTAATACAAATGGTGGTTTTAATTTGTTCCCAGTTGCGGCCGGGGCTAAAGGCTGCGTATGCCGCGGCGTAAGGCACCTTGCCCATTGCCGCCATGCCTGAGGCAACAGTTACTAGGTTTTGCTCGGCCACGCCGAGTTGGATAAATCGCTCCGGAAACTCCTTAGCAAAAACATCGGTACCGGTTGAAGTCATAACATCAGAAGATAGAGCCACCACATTGGTATTTTTTTTGCCCGCTTCTAGCAGGCCGCGGCTATAACCCTTTTTCATGGGCTCGACTTCTAGCTTCTTAGTTACATCGTTTAGGTGTAGTTCTGCCACTTTATTGATTCTCCGATTCTATCTTGCCCTGGAGAGTGCGCAATTCATGTAGGGCCTTCTTTGCCTGTTCATGGTCGGGCGGCGCGCCGTGCCAATGAAAGTCATATTCCATAAAATCCACGCCCTTGCCAGGAATAGTCCGGGCAATAATCATTACTGGCTTATCGGCCACGGCGCGAGCCTCAGCACAAGCGTCAATCACCGCTTCAACATTATTGCCATCAATCTCCAACACGTGCCAGCCAAAAGCTTCCCACTTGGCTTTTAAATCTTCTAGCGGCATAACTGACTCCGTTGGTCCGTCAATCTGAATGTTATTGCGGTCAGTAATAGCAATTAAGTTGCCTAGTTTGTACTTGCCGGCCAGCATGGCCGCTTCCCAGATGTTGCCTTCGTCCTGCTCGCCGTCACTCATCACCACATAAACAAAGCGGTGAAGCTCCTTATCGATTTTAAGCGCCAAAGCCATACCGCAAGCCTGTGATAAACCACTGCCTAATGGGCCGCTAGTAGTTTCTAGGCCTGGCAGTTTTAATCTTTCCGGGTGGCCTTGCAAGCGGCTGCCAAATTTTCTAAGCGTCATAAGCTCAGCCTTAGGGAAATAGCCAGCGTGAGCCAGCGTCGTGTAAAGCACCGGCGCGCAGTGGCCATTGCTTAAGACAAACAAGTCCCGTTCTGCCCAATCTGGCTTGTCGGGATTATGTTTTAAAATATCAAAATAAAGCGCCGTAAAAATATCAGCTAAACCAAGCGGCCCAGCAGAGTGTCCGCTGCCGGCTTCCTCCAGCATTTTGATAATATCCTCGCGGATTACGGTAGCCTTTAACTCAAGCTCTTTGACTGTGTATTTTTTATCCGTCATATCCCTCTGTAACCACCGCTTAAACTTGCGCTTTTAGTTTAGCATAAGCTTCCTGCGAGTTTACGGCCCCGTGAATATACCCGCCGGCGTTCAGTACATCCACGCCAGCTTTAGCTAAGCTAGAAGCGTTTTGGGCGTCTATTCCCCCGTCCCAGCCTATTTCTAAACTTGGTTTCATCGCCTTTAATGCCTTAACCTTATCTAGTAGCGTCAGATCGGCATGGCCACCAAAATGGCCAAGGTGGCCGGAGAATACCAAGACGTGATCAATCAATTCAAGCCCCTGTTCTAAAGCCGATGATGAAGTCTGTGGCAGCAGAGCTACCCCGGCCTTTATGCCAGCGCTGTGTAGCGCTTCGGCAATCAGGTAATAATCACCTTCAGCTTCAGCGTGGACAATTACCAAGTGCGGATTTTTAGCAATCACGCCGCTTAAAACTTCCAGCGGTTTTTTATACATAATATGGACATCGGCTTGCATGGTGTGCGGCCACCAGATTTTGCTGGCGTCAATTAGTTTTGGCGCAAAGTCTCCATCAGCAATATCAATATGAATGCGATGGGCAAAATCCACGTCCTTCATCTGCAGTTTGTAAGTGCTTAGCGTATCGGCCGTGATTGTCGGACAAACAACAGGACTATGCATCGTGTCGACCTGCTTTCTGGCAGAGCCAGAAACTCTGCCGCCACTTTTGGCGAGCTACTGCGTCAGAAACTGCGCTGCTCTTTCGCAGTACCGCTCCGTACAGCTCATTGCGCTGCTCATTTCTTCCTTGTATCTCATCCAAATGCATTAGCCCTGACTCGGTCATGTTAGCTGGTCCATCTCACTAATGCGGCGGTTAAAGCGCGCGGCGTTGGCAAACGGCGTTTTAAGCCAGACGTTAACGATATTCTCGGCGTCTTTTTCTTTTATGACTCGAGCTGGCAGACATAAGATGTTGCTATCGTCATCATTACGAGAGGCTTGAGCTGACTCTACGTCCCAAACTAATGACGCCCTAATACCTTTATAACGATTAGCTGCCATGCACATGCCCTGGCCGCTGCCGCATAGCAGAATGCCTTTGGTGTCCGTGTCTTTATCTGCCAACAATTTGCTGACAACTTTGCTAGCAAACTGGGGGTAATCATCGTCTGGGTTAAGCTCTTGGTCACCCTCGTCTATAACTTCGTGGCCGAGGCGCGTCAAAAAATCCTTTAGGCCTTGCTTTAGCTGAAAGCCGTTATGATCAGTCCCAAGGTAAATTCTCATTACTCTTCCTTATGAATCTGTTTGCCAGCTTCGGCAACCATTTCTACTAAGCGGTTAGAATAGCCCCACTCGTTGTCATACCAAGCCACAACTTTTAGCATGTTGCCGCCAATCACAGCCGTTAGCGGCAGGTCGACGATTGCCGAGTGGCTATTGCCAATAAAGTCGCTGCTGACTAGTTCTTCTTCTGTTACCGCCAAGATACCTTGGTAGTACGGGTTTTTAGCAGCTTCTTTGAAGACTTGATTAACAGCTTCAACCGTAACGTCCTTTTTGGTTATAAACACAAAGTCGCTTAATGAAACCACTGGGGTTGGTACGCGAATGGATAGCCCGCCAAAGACGCCTTGCAGGGCCGGCAAAGCCTTGGCCGCGGCAATTGAAGCGCCGGTAGTGGTTGGCACAATGTTTTCGGCCGCACTTCTGGCCTCACGCAAATCTTTGGCCGGAGCGTCTTGCAAACGCTGGCTGGCGGTGTAGCTGTGTACAGTCGTCATCATGGCTTTTTCTATACCAAAGTTGCTTTCAATAATCGCCGCTACTGGAGTAATACAGTTTGTTGTGCAGCTGGCATTACTAATGATGTCATGTTGGGGGTTTAGGTCTTGTTCGTTAACACCAATTACGTAAGTGTCGTGGTGGGTATCGTCTTTTTCCGGAGCTGACAAGACTACGCGTTTAGCTCCTGCGCTTATATGAGCTTTTAGTTGTTGATGTTTAGTAAATAAGCCCGTTGACTCTATTACAACGTCTTCAGCCAGTTCTTTCCACGGCC
>CAZYVW010000072.1:0-3321 GCA_964651645.1 uncultured Candidatus Saccharibacteria bacterium | reverse complement strand
ACCAGCATTAGAACAGATTTGCGCTTGTTGGCGGCTATTTGCTGATACATCGGCCTTTAGATTTTCCCGGATTAGAATTTTACTTCGGTCGGCTGAGCAATTGCAGCAGTTTGAGCTTCATCAACTTCAAAGAATTCTTTGGGAGTAAAGCCAAGCTTCTTAGCAAAGATGCTGGTTGGGAATGTCTTAATCTTGATGTTTAAGTCGCGGGCGGAGCCGTTATAAAAGCGGCGGGCGGCCTGGATTTTGTCTTCTGTGTCTACCAACTCTTCTTGAAGCTGTTGAAAGTTCTGATTGGCTTTTAAGTCTGGGTAAGCCTCAGCAACGGCAAACAAACTTTTTAGCGCGCTCTGGAATTGGTTCTCGGCCTTGCCGGTTTCGGCCGGGCCTTTAGCACTCATTAGTTGTGAGCGGGCTTCTGTAACCTTTTCAAAAACGGATTTTTCATGCGCGGCGTAGCCTTTAACTGTATTAACCAAGTTTGGGATAAGGTCGTAGCGGCGCTTTAGCTGGACAGTAATGTCACTCCAGGCTTCGCTGACTCGTACATTAGTCCGTACTAAGCCGTTATACATTGCTACTAGACCCAGAGCTAAGACTGCTAGTACAACCAAAACTATAACAATCATGCCAATTCTCCCTTAAGATTACCCTTTAATTATAGCACTTAAACGTCTTTGGAGTTAGTCGACTAACAGGGACTTGCCTTGCTAGATTAAGCCTTCAGCATAATCTAGCAATCCCATACCATGCCGCTGGCATGAGTCATGGGACTATAGGGTCCGGGGATTGCCATTCAAGGCAATCCCGTTCAAGTCCAAGCCTAAACTCAGCCATATAAAAAGTCCTAACTTTCAGTCAGGACTTTTTATATGGTGGGCAAGGTGGGACTTGAACCCACAAGGCTTATTCAGCCAACGGATTTTAAGTCCGTCGCGTATACCAATTCCGCCACTCGCCCGAGTTGTAAACAGAAGATATTATAACAGAGAGGCTAACTTCTTTGGGGTCTTAACTACTTTATCAATTAGTGCATTACGGCATGGGTCACCAGTTTCAAACGACAAAGCAAAGATTGGTTTGCCCAATGCGGCGGCGTAACCCATTTCCATAGACACACTGACGCCTACGTAATCATCTTTGTTGAAGATAAAACAGACTTCGCTTTTGCGCACCCAGTCAAAGTGTTCTAGCGTTAAGCCCTTAAAAACCGCTTGTTTGATGTGCTCAGAAGCAAACTTTTTGTCTTCTGGCATTGGCTCTTTAAAGTTCGGTTCAAAAACTAGTACACCAAGTTTTTCTAGATCTCTGCAGAACTTAGCAATTTGCTTGGCATAACGTTTTGAGCCGCAAACCACGACTGATTTCACTATTTTATACCTCTAAATTATGGAGGCACGGACGGGAGTCGCACCCGTGTACGAGGTTTTGCAGACCTCTGCCTAACTACTCGGCCACCGCGCCATAACTACTGGCACATTATAGCGAAGGGCTATCTGTTTTACTATTACTGGCCAGCCGCAGCTGATTGTTCTGACTGTTCTACTGAAGCAACACCGTTAAGGTCAATTACTATAGGTTGACGTATATCTATCTCTACAGGCGGCAGTTCAACAGGTTGAACTTCAGCCATTTGAGATAAGGGAACCTGACACAACCAAGTTGCGCCATTATTTTTTAGACGATTAGTTGCTTTTTCGGCATTTGCAGCCGCGTGCTCAGGCGAAAAGAATATACCAAGAAACTTCTTGCCTGTCTGGCGCATCTCTTCAATAGACTTATTAGTCTTTTCAATAATTTTGAGCGGATCGAGATTCATAAACTACTATTTCCTCTTAATTAAAAAATCCGGTTGGTTTTCCCGGAATCTCCTAGACTAACACAAAAACTCAATAAACGCTAGAGGTTTTTAGGCGCTAGTTTTTTCTTTCTAAATAAAATCACACTGGCAATAGACGCATTGGCTAAGAAAAACTCTATGGGAATTGCTAGAGAGGCAAAACTAATAGATGAAGCTAGTCCAATAAAAGCCAAAGCGCCCATGCTAGCGATGGCGAAAGTAAGCCAGGTTTCCTCATTAGGATACAAATACCCATGTCTGACAGTCGGGATAACGGCAAAAACATCAGCCAGGATGGCAAAAGCTAAAGCTATATTTGGATTATTGGAAATTTGCCACAAAATAACGCCCGTAACTGCCAGAGCTTGGCAAATTCCATCAACAAATGTGTACTTTCTGGTGCCTCGGAAAAGCGCTATAAGCAAGATGGTAAATGAACCAATAAAGTAGCTAGCACCTAATATAACCGTATTGGTTGCCTCGCCCGCTGCCAATGCCGATAGTGCAGCAATACCGTTAATCAGCGTCCAAGTTGACCATGATGCAACATTTGGCTTGGTCTTGTCCTTTAAAGAATCACGAATGTATGGAAAATTAGCCGACAGATCAAGAATACCCACAAGGACTAGCAGTAAATTTCTCATCTTAACCTTAATATTAGCAAACTAGACGAACGAACCGGTTTTAACATCGCCGGCACGTTTGTAGTTGGCAAAGATCACACCACTGTCTGTAACTTTGGAATATGTCAGGTCCCAAGTATGCGGGACGGCATTGTCATCAAACAAGCGCTTGCCTTTACCTAAGGTAACTGGGAACGTCTTGAGCCATAGTTCATCTGCCAGATCGTTCTGGAGCAGTGTTTGGATAAGCTTGCTGCTACCATGCACCTGGAGTACCGGGCCGTCCTGCTGTTTCAACTCACGTAGCCTAGCAACCACATCGCCAGTTATAAGCTCACTTTTGTCCCAGCTCAGTTCTAAATCTTTGTTACTAGAAACGACATATTTTGTCGCTTTATTGAATGGCCCGGCTACCGGGTTAGCTTTCTCGTCTTGCAGCGGCCAATAGGCGGCAAAAATATCATAGGTTTTGCGCCCCAGCAGCAGGTCAATCGAGCCGCTTATTTGCTTGCCCATTTCCTCACCCGCCGCGTCGTCAAAATAAGGGAACGTCCAGCCCCCATACTTAAACCCCTCAGATTTGTCTTCTTCTGATCCGCCAGGAGCTTGCATTACTCCGTCAAGACTAATAAAAGATAGTACGACAATTTTTCTCATATCTATATGATATCAAAAGAGACCTCTCAAAATCTGAAAAGTCTCTTTTGGTGTAGTTATAGATCTGTTTTCGCAAAAAGCTTAGTAAGCTTTTGTGGCGCCGTCAGCTACTGCTTTTTCAGCCGTGTCTTTGGACATCATTGCACAAACAGTTGTTCCGCACTTCTCGTGCTTCCCTTTGGCCATAAAACCACCTTTTGC
>CAZYVW010000071.1:0-3400 GCA_964651645.1 uncultured Candidatus Saccharibacteria bacterium | reverse complement strand
TCTTGAGCTCAGAGGGGGTACCTTGGGCAATCACTTCGCCGTCATCAATCACAACAATGCGGTCAGCCAATTGGTCGGCCTCTTCCAAATACTGGGTTGTTAGCAGAATAGTCGTACCTGCCAACATGAGCTTCTTAATAATGTCCCACATGGCTAATCGGGAGCGAGGGTCGAGGCCGGTGGTGGGTTCGTCTAGGAAAATTACTGGCGGCACGGCCACGAGGCTGACGGCTAGGTCCAACCGGCGGCGCATCCCGCCGGAATAGGTTTTGGCGGGACGTTCGGCAGCTCCAACTAGATCGAACTCCTCCAGCAACTCTTGAGCACGAGCCTTGGCGCTAGCGGCCGTCAAGCGATAAAGCCGGCCGACCATCACTAGGTTTTCGCGGCCAGTCAGAAGCTCGTCAACGGTGGCCGATTGGCCCGTTAGCCCTATCATACTCCGAACCTTGCTGGCATCCTGGACAACATCAAACCCTTCAACCTTAGCGGTACCACCATCAAATGACAGCAGAGTACTCAGGATGCGAACGGTCGTGGTTTTACCGGCTCCGTTTGGGCCCAGAAGAGCCAACATGGTGCCGCGGGCAACTTTGAGGTTGATACCTTTGAGTACCTCAACTTTCCCGTAGGATTTAACGAGGTTAGTTACTTCAATTGCGTAGTTACTTTGTGCCATGCGCCCTTAATCTAACTAATGCATTTTATACCAAACTGACTACTAGCGCACTAAGCAAATTCAACTCAAGCTTTATTTGCTCATATGCTGCGACTTGTAGTCATAAAACTTGAACTTTTCAATGTGCCTTAGCAGATAATCAATCGGGTATTTAGTGGTCTTTTCGTTCATCGCATCGTCGCGTCTAAAAATGTATAGATAGTTTTGAATCTTATAACAATACGCGTAGCCGGTATATGTAATGGGAGCTGGGACGCCTGGGGCAAGCCCATAATT
Source organism: uncultured Candidatus Saccharibacteria bacterium (assembly GCA_964651645.1). Lineage (GTDB taxonomy): Bacteria > Patescibacteriota > Saccharimonadia > Saccharimonadales > CAZYVW01 > CAZYVW01. Next base: position 2,445 of record CAZYVW010000071.1, on the reverse strand, counting down.
GGAGGAGTTATCATAGCTGGCTTCCAGGTAGCGAAGTTTGTTAACCTCTTTCCAAGTGTAGGCACCGTCATGACCCACTTTGGATTTACATTTGTCTTCTGTTGCCGCGGGCCCATCGCTAGTAAAGGGGATGATGTTTATGGAGTCTTGATAGGTAGCAATTGCCGGCGGTTGAGGCTGTTGCACCCCTACGTATTCTAAACTCACGTTGATATTTCTTAAATCGCCTTCTGAAATACTGTGAGTAACTTTGTCGGTAGTTGGGATGTAAATGTCGCTGTACTTTTCGGCATAATAACTACTGGCGTAGGCCAATGGCAACTGAGCTAGAACAATACTCAATAGGGCCATAACTAATACTGCCGAACTTCGTATAGGCAGGTTTTTTTTACTAAGATTTGCCCCGGTTAAACTTGTGATAATACTAAAAAGCACCAGTGAGGAAAATAATAACCAAAATATTGCCAGCTTTTGCACCGAAGGGACAGTTTCTTGAATATACCAGGCTGACTGCCCAAATTTACCGGCCGAAGCTATGGCGATGTATGGGAATAAGAACCAGTAGCTAAAATAGGTCCGGAAAGCTAGGAAAATAATTATGAGGGCAGCGAAAATTTTAAGCGATTCACCTCGGAAACCTATCCAAGACGTGGTATCACTTAGAACAAAAAAATACGGCTTAAACAACCAGGCCATACCAATACTGAGAATGAGAAGAATAAGTGCCGACAACATAAATTTTTTATTCATGTCTCTCAAATATAGCAAAAGATAGGCAAAACAACGATGGCAAGTATGGTCTGTTGCTTTGGGCTGCGAGGAGCGTCAGAACGATATTCGTGTGGTGAGTGAGGTTAGAAGTGTTTGGGCTTGTCAAGAAACCTCCCTGTTTGATGTCCTTCCTTAAGTCCGTTATATGTTCTGCAACTTTCGCAAAACTTTTATCGTATCTATAAAAAACATGCCCTTCTTTCTTGGGGTCGGCCAGTTGTGCAACTCGTCCAAGCAGTGGCACACAGATCTGACTCTGACCTGTGCCAAAAGATTTCCATGGTTTTGATTTGAGCTGAATTGCTGCGTCACCACTAACATTTGCGTAGACCACCAATGTATTAAACTCAAATGCCATAGCAGGTAATACAAAGTTTACAAAATCAGTGTCAAACTTGGCATTAACCCGTTTGGCTGCAGTCCAGCATCATCGAGAACCAGGGTGGTATTGTATAGCTTCTCGCCAACCTTCTTTATGAAAGAGCCGAGTACAATATAGCATCTGTTCCGTTGAGCAAAATGTACAAAGCTTTTTATTTCCGGACTATTTTCGTCGAGGATGTGACTGTTGAGGTGATAAGGGATAGGGCCAGTGAAAGAGTCTTCGGGCAAAACAAACAAATCTATGTGCCCGCGTTGTTTTATAGCATCCACCATGAGTGCCTGGGCTTTCTTAACATTTTGTTCCGCTTGAAGTGGGACTATGTCCATCTGAATGGCAACTACGTTTATCTTCATAGTGCCCAGTCTAGACTCTTAAATTTTTATATGCAAATCCCAAAATCTATAATACAAAAAGCGGCCTTTTGACCGCTTTAAGCATAAGTTCTTTGGGGCGAGTGATGGGGCTCCCCGGATCGTGGTCCGGGGTAAACTTCTCGCCCCATCCTCTTCAAAACAAATACCTCAGCAAATGCTGAGGTATTTGTTTTGGGGCCACCTGCCAACCAAGTTAAGAACTGATTGCTGCCAGGCAATCTGCGCAATTGTTAACGATATCCGTTTCAAGTCTTTGGAGGATGACAATTTTTGTTTAAGACTCCCTGCGACAGTATAGAATAAGGATATGCCTCAAATCGAAAAAGTTAAATACCTAGGCGTACTAACTGAAAAGACCGACCTAGAACCTCCTCAGATTAACGCCATTTATCGACTAAAAGCAGACGAGATAGAGAGCTATAAAGAAGCGGCTCACGAACTAAGAAATTGGGCTAAATCTGACGCTTTTGCTCTTGTTGAACATTCCTATGTTCGATATATAGCGACAAGCAAGACGATTGCGGAACAATATAAATCCACGCCCGTGCCAAACGCTGCCTCGGCTAAGCTGGCTCTTAACTCAGATTTCTTAAGCTACATGGGAATGGTTCGCCTATTTCTTGACCACAGCGAAAGCACCTTAAAAAGGCTTTCTGCCAAAGAAGCCGCTGGCGAGCTGGCTGCATTCAAAGAAGCTGCCTCGCATGAATATGACACTGTATTCGAGTATCGTTTTTGCTACAAGCTTCGTAATTACGCCCAGCACTGCGGCTTCCCAATAAGCGGATTCCGCGCCAGTCAAGGCTTCAAGCCAGGGACACAGGATAAGGAATATGAATTTAATCCATTCTTCGACAGGGAAGGGCTACTTGAATCTTATAAAGATTGGGGTGCTCAGGTAAAAAAAGACATTGG
>CAZYVW010000070.1:0-3432 GCA_964651645.1 uncultured Candidatus Saccharibacteria bacterium | reverse complement strand
AGAGGAAGAGTTGATTATTTTGAAGCTGTTGAACGAAGGTGTAACTGATGGCAGCCAACTCTTGAGAGCCAGTGAGTTGGAAACTGCAGTATTTAACCAAACTTTAACAATGTTGGAGTTATCTGGCCGCATCCGCTCTTTAGGAGCAGGAAACTGGACGCTCAAATAGACCTTGCTTATTTCAAACAAATATGTTACTGTTAGCAGATGAGTGATTTAGTAGCACAATACTTCCCAGACGCACCGGAACAGTGTCAGACTTGCCCGGGACTAGAGGCTGCGGCCTCAAGACTCGACTTTTACTTTAGTGTAATGCGTGAAACATCAACTCCGCTTGAGAATCCTGAGAATCCTTTGGTCAGTGGCGAAAATTACTTAAGAAGCATGACGCCTGATGCGCAAGAGCGGCTTGCAAATAGAGCGCGTCATATAACAGACATGACCACTGAACAATTTGCCACGATTACCGGTATAGCCGAACAATTATACACTGCATGTGAAGATGGAGTAAGTGATGATTCTGAAATCCAAGACAAAGTAATAACGATTCTGCGGCAATGCCGCAGTGCGGCACCAGTAGCTACCTTTGTTCCAGTTATGTATAGTCAAAATAGACTGAAAGATTTATCTTAATCGAGTGTTGCTTATTTTTCATAAGTATGGTATAGTTTACAAATTATGGTAGAAGCAAGTACTTCAATGGTGCCCAATTTAAATCTAGAGCAATATGCCGCAGAAGCTGAGACAAGGCGCGCTATTCCTTCTTATGACGAACTGATGAGAACAAGTTGGCCTGATTACATGCAAACTTTGAGTGGAATACGCAACAGGCTTAGTGATGTAAGCGGGGAAGGAAAGCTTAACTTGGTTGTTATAGGTACTGGTGGTACCTTCCAGTCCGCAGAAACTGATGAAGGTCTTGCACCTTCAGGCAGTCTAAAAGAAAGTTTTGATGCCTTAAACCTACCTAAAGACGAAACAATAAACTTAGAGCTAATCGACCTAATGAACCTTGACTCTTCACAGATGAACGTAGAACATTGGCGCTTTTTAGCAGAGGCAATAGACAAGTTAGAAATGGCAGCTGGCGACAAATTCGACGCAATCATAGTAACTCATGGAACCGACACGATGACGCGTGGGGCTTCTTATTTGTCTTTTATGCTACAAGGTTTTCCTAAAAGCATAGTTTTTACTGGTTCACAGAACCCTGCAAGACAAACTGGCTCTGACGCTAAAGACCAGATGGAACGTGCAATAACTACGGCTAAACTGACGGCTAATCCTAACCGCCGTATTACCGAGGTAATGATAGCCTGCGGAGAAAAAGTTACCCGTGGTACTTGGGGCGCAAAAAAAGGCGACAAAACTACAAACGCCTTTCAGCCCTGGAACCAACCCAACGAAGATTTTGACGCAACCGAATGGGCGAAAGCTGCCGACGAAGGCACATTGGATCACCTTGCTCCAGCTTTACTAGACTTTGGTACGGGTAAAAACACCAGTTTGTTAGAATTTGCCCGCCACGCACGCGATTACCGCAAAAAAGGTCCATATACTCCGTTCACTAAAGTCAGAAATCAAGCCGACATCATACCTGTAAGGTTAACCGATATTTCTTCAGGACGTTTTGCAAGGTTTATCACTGAGCAGACTGTTTCAGTTCTTACCCAGCTTGGTTCTGCCACTGCTGACGATGTGCTTGTTGATATTGCGTTAGCAGCTGCAAACAATGGTAAGGCAATCATTTTTGAAGCACCATTTGCCGACTCAAAAGTAGCAGCCGGCACATACAAAGCCGGATCAGGAGTTACTCGCGAATTACCGTTCTTACAACGTAGATTGCCAATCATTAATACTTCTCCTGATGCGTTTGCAGCAAAGAGTAATTTCTTAATGCATTCCTTAGGTGTTGAGCCCTTTGATGTTGCACACGAAGGTCTTGGGACAATCTTCTCAGGCTACGATCTACGCCGCTTCTATGACCACATGGAAACAAACATGGTCGGCGAATTAGTTTAAGACGAAAGGTTAATTATGTCTGAGAGGTCAATTTTAATTCCTGACCAAAAGATTATAGTGCCGGAGCCCATGGCAGAACTGTTTGATGTTCTAGGTGTTATTTTGGACCCTGAAACACCTATCAGAAAACAAACAAGCTGCTTCGTTGGGCAAGATTTTCCTGCTTTATGCCGAACAAACCAAGATCCTTTAATGGGTATCCTCAATGTTGATTTTGTGGGTAATGTTAGCAAGCTAGAAGCTGTTGGCAAGGTTTATTATAATAGCGGTCCAGTATTTGAGGAAGATGAGACTGAAAGGCCGTCCGCCGTCCATGCTACCCAGGTCCTTGAAGGAACAAGACATAAACGAATTGAGGACGGTTCCGGCACTATATGGAAAAGAGCCTACGTGGGTTTTGCAGAAAGCCACGCCGTAAATCAAGACAAGAACCGGCACATCTGGGAACTAGATGTTAAACTTAACGATGCCAGTAAATCCTTTGAATTTGCGGCCAACTCCAGGGGCGAATTTGCTTATAGGAATGGCCGAGAGCTAGGTACCGAGTGGGATAATGACAGGATTATTGAAATTGCGCGTGAGACAGGTAGGATATTGCTACCAGAAGACTATCATCCTCTATTAGTCCAATAATTGTTTGCAATTTGGTTCCAAGGCATGTAGTCTTGCTTGCTGTTGCCTTATAAATAGGTACACTTAAATAATACTTATGCCAAAAAACCTTGTAATAGTAGAGTCCCCAGCTAAAGCCAAGACAATTGAGAGATACCTTGGTAGTGACTTTAAGGTGCTCTCCAGCGTTGGGCATATCCGTTCTATTGCCAAGAAAACCAAGGACGGCACAGAACCAATTGATACTAAAGCCGGCTTTAAGACGGTTTATGAAATTGACAGCGACAAGCGCAAGACTATTGCCGAGCTTAAAAAGGCCGTGGCGGCCGCTAACACCGTTTGGCTGGCAACTGATGAAGACCGCGAAGGCGAAGCCATAGCCTGGCATCTATGTGAAGTTTTAAAACTCGACCCTAAAAAGACCAACCGGATAGTCTTCCATGAAATTACCAAGCCTGCGATTGAAGAGGCGGTTAAAAACCCTCGTACGGTGGATATGCACCTAGTTGAAGCCCAGCAGGCCAGGCAAATCCTAGATAGGCTAGTGGGCTTTGAATTATCGCCTGTGGTTTGGCAAAAAGTACCGGGCGGCAAATCTGCTGGCCGCGTTCAGTCGCCAGCTGTGCGTTTGCTCGTAGAGCGGGAAAGGGAAATTACTGGCTTTGAAGGTTCATTCAGCTTTAAGGTCACAGCCATATTTAAGGCTGGCAAAGACGAGCTCAAGGCAGAGCTACCGAAGCGTTTTGACACTGAAGCCGAAGCTCAAAAATTTTTAGAAAGTTTATTTAGTGTTAGCTT
>CAZYVW010000069.1:0-3439 GCA_964651645.1 uncultured Candidatus Saccharibacteria bacterium | reverse complement strand
ACTTTAAGCTTGACGTTGGACTTTATCGGTTAAATCAGCAGGTCGCTTGTCAGCGCATAGACAAAACCTTTTAGATGCAAATCTTAAAGAACGCGCAGTAGCCTATCTAGACAGCCTTACAGCTGGCTTCAGGCAACTCGCAACAGCTAGTTACCCAGCGTAATTAGCCACGCCAAACATGACTCCAGATAGTGCTTACGGCGTGTCATATTTTTCTGGATGCACAAGCACGACCGTCCATTTTGCTTGTTAAGACTTTGGACTGCGGAAGCGGGATGTTTGTTCGTTTTGATATCCGCTTCCTAAGACACTAAAACGGACTATACCTGTAGAAGATTAATCAGATAAACTAGCGGACCCGGGGGCAGTGCCCGGCAGCTCCTCCAAAAAAGCTTGAACCTTAATATACAATTGTTCGAGCTTTTTTATTTGGTTTGCAAATCTGCAATTATGGCACGGATTGACGGGAATGCGATCTTATCTAAAGGTAAATCTTCTGGTAGAAAGAACTTATAATCAGCCACGTCATCCTGAGGGTTTAAGCTTGCGTCATCCTCAAGCTGGCCTACAAAAGTAGCACCGACAACCGGATAATCTACCTCGCGGTAGTCATACCAATCCGAGGCCGAGCCGATGTATTTCAGCTCCTTGACCACAACGCCCAACTCCTCCAGCAGCTCTCTGGCTATCCCTTCTTCTAACGTTTCATCTTTGTCAATAAAACCACCCGGCAGATCCCAATATCCTTTTTTAGGTTCAAGGGCTCTTTTAGTCAGCAGTACCTCGCCTTTGCTGTTTTTCAGAATTGCCGCGCAACATGGTCGCGGGTTGTCATAATAATATAGTCCGCATTCCGGACATGTTGCCAGATTGCCACTTACCTTCAACTCTGACTTGCAGCGTGGGCAAAATTTAAAAACATCCATAACGTTCATAGATAAATGATAGCAGTAAAGCAAGCTTACCGAGAATAGCCTAGGAGCAGGGAAGAGCTCCGAACTAAAAACAGTTCAGCTTGTAGCGTTCTATGCCCAACAACCTGCCCTGTTTTTAGTCATACTTAACACGTTAAGTATGACTAAGTTTATTATTTAGCCTTGTCCCATGGCTGCCATGGCAGTTTCAGAATCGGCTTCTATAACTTCCTTCGTTGGTTTATAGAAGAGGTTAAAGACTAGCCCGCCAACCATGATGACTGACCCACCAACAATTACCGGCACGTTGATACCCATGGTTGCCACGTAGCCGGCCATTGCGGCAGGTATAGCCTGTGCTAAGGCCTGGACGCTAGCTTCAATACCAAGTACTTCGCCCATTATTGCCCTAGTGGCAGATAAGCTAACTAAGGTTGTGGCGTTGGCCATTGTTAGGCCAATAAACAAGGCTAGCAAAGGTGCCACTAGCAGTAGTTGACCGGTGCTGTGCGGCCACAGTTGTAAGAATAGAGCCGCGCCGCCAGCTAGCAAGCTGAATTTTAAGACCTGATAATTTTTAAACCTCTTGGCTAGGAACGGTGTAAAGAAGCCCTGGGTAACCGCCAAACAAATACCAATGTAGGCAAAAAAGTCGCCAATGTTGTTGGTCTTAAAGTGCAGTTTTTGGATTAGAAAAACCTGGAAGAACGTCGTAAAGAAGGTAAACCCGCCCCAGAACAGAAACTCAGACGCAAAGATAATCTTTAGTGCCGGGTTAGTAAATGCCTTGTGAATATTGTCAATTGATTTATTCCAGGTCATTTTTAGTTTGCGATTAATATGCTTATTGGTCTCTGGCAAAATACCAAGGACAAGTGAAGCCGTAATCAAACTTAGGCCGGCCGTAAACCAAAACGGCGTAGCGGTACTAAACCAGTGCGGGGTGTGGAACAAGCCAAAGAAATTAACACTTGGCGTTGCCAGACGAGCGCCAATGTATGGCCCCATCACAAAGCCAATACCAAAAGCCGCGCCAATTAGGCCGAAGTTGCGTGTACGGTGCTCTGGCGTGCTGGCGTCGGCAATCACCGCCCTGGCCACACTGATGTTACCGCCGGTAATACCGTCAAATGCCCGGGCGGCAAAAATCAGAGGAATATCTTTAGTTAAAATACCGATTGCCAGCAGGACATAGCCAACGGCCGTGCCCAGCAAGCTGAAACACAGGATGGGTTTGCGGCCATAGCGGTCAGACAACTGGCCCAGGATTGGGGTGGCGATAAATTGCATAATTGGGAAAATGGCAGTTAGCCAGCCAAGTAAAATATAGGATTGGTTGAGGGTGTAGCCGGCCGGCATGAAAATTCTAAAAATCAGCTGCGGCAAAACTGGGATCATTATGCCAACGCCCAAAACATCTAGGAATAAAGTCAGCATTACAATTGGCAAGGCTTTGCTTTCTAATCGACTGCTGAGTTTTGCTTTTGCTTTGTCCATCTAGGTCCTTTCTTTATAAATCTTCGTTGTGTTGGCAAATACCGCCACGGCCCGGGGCGCAAGCCTCATCGTGCATTTTTAGCAAGGCCTGCCTTAAAACTTCTTGTTCCTTTTCCCCCAAGCGGCCAAAAACTGGCGCATGGTAATCGTTAAGGATTTTAAGGGCTTCATCAATTAAACGCAAGCCATGCGGCGTCAGGTCGGTAATGTGCTGGCGGCGGTTATCTTGGTTTTTGCGGGAAGATAGTAAGCCGCTTTCCTGCAGCAGCTTTATTTGCCGGCTAATGCTGGCCTCAGTTTGGCCTAAATTTTCAGCAATCTCTTTTTGCTGGATTTTAGGATTCCACTTCAACACCATCAAAATTTTAAATTGTGAGAACCCTATCCCTAAGCGCTCCTGCAAAACTTGGTCAGATTGGCGATTAAGCGTAAATGCCAGGTGTTGGAGAAGATAGCCGAGATTGTTGTTTAGGCGCATATGGTTTTTAAATCCTTATTTATAATTCTAGCTGAGCTATAGTTAACAAGTCAAGTATTATGGTTATAAAAGGGCAGGGTGCGTTTATTGAATAGTTCTGGACTAGCCCAGTTTTTTATAGAGCGTACCGGTTAGTGTTAGTGTCGCCAAGCCGGCCAGGATTAAGACAATTGGGTTATTGGCCAGAAACGGCGTCTTATTAATTACTTGCTGCACGCCGGAGAAGGTCGCCACTACGCCAAAGGTGCCAAGTAGTGTAAACGGCAGCGGGAAGCGGCTAAAGACGCTTTGCCGGGTATGTACAATGCGCTCGACTACCGTTTCCCTTTCTATTTGGCGCGGCTCTGTGGTTTTTGGCATGTTATTTTGTCTCCTTCTTAAAATCATCAAAACTTAAATATAGCTTGTGCCAGTCGGCAAGGGATAGTTCCTGCGGTCGAGATTGTGGGCTAATGTCTGCCCTGCAGAGGCCAACAAGCGTTTGTGGGTTACCTAGTCTAAGCACGGCGGTAAGACTGTTCACTAAGGTTTTTCGCTTACTACTAAACAC
>CAZYVW010000068.1:0-3565 GCA_964651645.1 uncultured Candidatus Saccharibacteria bacterium | reverse complement strand
ACGGCGCCATGTGCGCCGTGATATTAGCAACATGACCGGGATTAAAAGCTGGCGGATATTTGAAAAGACCAGGGATAAGCTGGCAAAAACCCAGCAGCAGCTCAAAGACCAGGTGCTCAATAAAATTATTAGTAAATATTATGCTAATAACCCCAGCACGGCTCTGTTTTTGAAATGTTTGTTTTCCAACAGCCCCTGTTCGCCCAGTGATGACCCTGCCTCTCCGGATAACAAGACTGAGTCAATCGCAACCGGCGAAGACGCCGTCGACAAAAACGGCGATACCCAGACGGAACAAACTGGTACTGACAAAAAAGGTAACCCAGTGACAAGTGATACCAATCTTAATACTGGAGCTACTGGCCAAGAAATAGACACAACTCTTACCAATGAAATTGAAAAGGCAGCCAGCGGCCAAACCGATGAAGCTTTAGCCGGCTTAACACCTGAGCAGAAAATGATTCAAGGCCTTGTTCAAACCATAGTTGGAGATACCGTACAAATAGGTGAAAGTTCTGTAAACCCCCTTAAATTGTGGACTTGGGCAAAACGCCTAACTAAAATTGATGGTTTGCTCAGAGTCACCGGCGGTGATAGTAAATTAAGCAAGATGGTCAAAAACGCCCGGCGGGCTCAGCTTGCGGGCATTTACGCGACTTATGCGATTGCTAACAGCCAGATGAAGTCTGGTGAGCTAGTTGGCGATGAAGTTGGCACCCTGATGGGTTCTTTAAAAAACGTTGGCAATACTGAGGCGTGGTCTATGATAAGCGGCGGCCACAAGGCTTCAATTGCCAGCGCGGAAACCGTCACTAACACCGACAAAGCCACATATTGTAGCCCGAACCATCCAATAACAGACGATGAATTTGCCTATTTATGCGACAGCCAGAAACCAAACAATGGCGGCAATGCTGGTTCATTAAGTGCCATTTATACCGCTACAATCGGCCGTTTTATATTGCCAATTGCCAATGCGGTTAGGGCTTTCCAGAAAACCATATTTGGCACCGTGCTTAGCTGGGCAAGTAGCTTTGTAGACTCAGTGCTTGGCCATGTTATTGACCCGATTATTCAGGGTTTTCTTGGCGCGACAGGCTTAGACAAAACTTTACAGAGTTTCATGGGGGGCGTGATGTTCAAGTTGCTGCAATTCCTTGGTGCTGCGCCAATGTTTGACGGTACTAAACCAGGTGCGGCCAATTTGATAGCTGCTGGCAGCGCAGCCACCGCCGAGAGTACGCTACGTGCCTCCGGTGGAGTCATCTCTACTCCCGACAGTCTCGAGCATACCAATTCTTTGGTGAATAGCTTCAACCGAGACCAAAGTGGTGGCGGCGTTTTTGATCGATACGCGTCACTAGATAATCCCAATTCATTAGTTTCTAGGTCACTTTTTGCTGCGACTGATCATGGTATAAACCAAAGTTTTACAAGCGCAGTGGGCAGTCTATTCACAAGCTTACCAAAAGCATTTGCCAGCGCCGTAAATGGCAGAGCCTCTGCCGCCGGCGAACCGCTCGGCCCTTCGGATATGGCTACCTGGGCAGGCGTGGATACTTATGACGTACCGGAGCAATGCATTAATTATGACTCGTTTTCAGCCACGCCGGATAATGGCACAAATTTTGATGACGCTGACTTTTCGGGCCAGAGTTTAGACTGGGCAACCGTACGTGACACAGACAAGTTCTACCAGAAAGTCTACACATGGGCAGGAACAGACGCAGGCAGACTTGAAAAAGCTAAGACTATTTACAACTGCAACCTATTCAACGCCCGCGTAATGGGTGGTATAGGCGCCCTATATGGATATGAGCAAGACGGCGGTTATGGAGGAGGGCAGTGATAAAAAGAATATTTTGGTGTTTATTAGTTTGTCTCTTCATAAGCCAGCCAGTTATGGCCTTCACAAATTCCGAACTTAAATCTATATACGGAGATTATGTTTATTACTCGTCCCAGGACACGGACACTGAATGCGCATCTTCATCTCCTGGCAACCCCCGTTTTCCGTCAGGAGTTGATGAAGCCGCTTTGTCGAATAAAATCGATGGCTATATTTCCCAGACCCGCCCTGATTCGCCAATGGCAGGGACTGGTGCTGCAATTGTTAGCTACGGCAAGCAATATAATGTGAACCCAGTTTTGACCGTAGCCTTGGCACAAAAAGAAACAATTTTTGGTACAGTTGGCCACGGCACAGCGCCTGAGTACAATATTTTTGATATCCGCAATGGTCCTGGCGGTTCATTTGGTAGTTACCCGAGTGTTGACGCAGCAATTAAGGCTGTTAATGAATTGTTGGCCGGGCCGCTTTATTTAGGGTCTCCGGCCAACCTAACCACCATTACTGAAATAATGTATAAGTATGCGCCGCCTGCAGACAGAAACGATACTGCAGGTTACATTAAGTTCATCGCCGAGATATATCAGAAAATCTCCACCGGCCTAGATATAGGTGGAGGAGAGGCCCAGCCGTCGGGTTGCGTATCTTCACACGGCTCAGGAGTAGTCAATGCCGAAGGCTACGCTTTCCCGGTAGCCCCTCAAACACAGTCAGGGAACAGTAAAGTGCCGGGCTTGAGCGCATTGCCATGTTTAAGCAGCTCGTGCCACCATGATGGGACCGCGGCCTTTGACATCGGCCGTCAGCCTGGTGGTGATGTGATTGCCGGCACACCTGTCTATGCCATTAGTGAAGGAACGACGGATGATGTGCATATATACAAAGGTATAGAGGGTTGTTATTCCTTGCAACTTCATTCATCCAAAGATAATACCTGGTATTGGTATGGACATTTGCAGAACCCAACTGTTAAAACTGGCGACACCGTTAAATCCGGACAGCAATTGGCGGAAATTGGAGTTAGAAAATGTACTGGTAATGGGTCTACTCCACACCTTCACATAGATCGTGGCTGCATAATTAACGGTGTACCGCAAAAGGGAGGGCGGATTGAATGCAGGGACCCAGACTTTGTACCCTTTATGAACCGATTATTTAACAGCCTGCCGGCGTAAGGAGTTATATGGAAAAACGCAAGAAGCTAGTCATCGCCATAATTATTGGGTTTTTGGCCATAGTTGTTCTGATGGTAATTTTTGGTCTGAGCGACAATGGTAAGCCAAGACCAACCGAAAGCGAGGGACCGGGTACGGTAGTTATTGACAATACACTTGAGCTTAGCAACCTTTTACTGAAAAGCCAGTACGGCGCTATTAATGAAGAACTGGTTTCGTATATACAAAGCCACGTCGATAAAAAAATTGAGCACGCCACGATAAAAGGTAACCCTGTAGTAAACCATGACGGGTCAATCAGTTTCAAAGTTGAAACAGAAAACCCAAATAAAGTCTTCACTGTGTTGATAGATCGTTCTGGCCCGCAAAACCAAATAATTTTCACAGTTCCTGAAGCAAATTACAGCAAAACTTTAAAAGTATATAAATAATGGTTAGCTGGTTGGGATAATATTACAATCGGTGAAATGGTGGACGACTAAGTCGGCGTCAGTGGTAGTAATAAAAGTTTGATAGCCTGTTAAAAACTCGGTTAATGCCC
>CAZYVW010000067.1:1734-3722 GCA_964651645.1 uncultured Candidatus Saccharibacteria bacterium | reverse complement strand
CACCACCGGCCCTGGTTCAACGAACTTGGCTACTGTTAATAACAATCACAACCTGAATGTTACTAACAACAACAACGTCACCACTACCAATGTAAGCACCCAGAGTGCGACAAGCGGTAGCGCCAACGTTAGCGGAAACACCAACGGCGGCAGTGCCACCAGCGGTAGCGTTTCGAACACCAGCAGTACTTCAACGACTGTAATGGTTTCGAACTAAAGCCACTTGGCTTTGGTAAGGGGCTTGCCCCTTACCGCAATCATCCCCGGAATTCCGGATAGTAAAACCATTAAAAGGAGCCTGCCATGAAAAAATCCCACTTACTGCTAAGCCTAGCTCTCAGCCTACTTATAGCTGTGCAGGCTCCTTTGGCGGTGCTAGCCGAGGAAGCGGCAACCACGCCTGCCGATCAGACAACGGTAGCTCCCGCCGATCAAACTACGCCGACGGTTGATACTTCGACTCCAGCCGATTCGGGAACACCTACCGGCTCAACCCCCGTAGCTAGCCCCGCACCCGCACCTGCACCTCAACCTGATCCTCAAACTGGTCCTGATAAGCCAACCGGCAAGGCTCCCGATTACGCCTTTAACGATGCCACCAGGCGGTGGGAGCCGACCATTGTTACTTCATTCTCATGGGATCCGGCCAGCGGACTTTGGCTATCGCCGTTCTATACGTATGAACCGGTGGTTGGGTGGTATCATGTCAAACCGCAAATTACGCCAAGCAGCTCCATCAATGCTCTAACGGCCGGCAGCGGCGACCCGGCCAAGGCTTTGGCTGGTATTTTGGGTTTGAGTGATCCGTCTAATAGCAACACCGGGCCGGGTAGCAATAATAATTCAACCCTCAACAACTCTAATAACTTACTGGCAAACCTGCTTAATAATGCCTCTGTAAATAATTTTGAATCTTCAACCGCGGCCAGCGGAGATGCCAGCGTCGGCGGCAACACCAATGGCGGAGCATCCTCGACGGGTGCGGCAGCAGTAGTTAGTAACCTGCTCAACCTCCTAAACGCTATGTGGACATGGGGCAACGGTGGGTTTGGTTACTTTGTTCAAAACATCTTTGGTCACCAAGTCGGTGATGTTAATTTGAATGCTGGTGGCGCGGCCGGAGCGGCTGGCAGCTTGGGTGCGTGCGTCGGTGGGCTCGATTCCAACAGCAATACCGGAGCCGGCTCAACCAACAACGCTACAACCAACTGTAATAACAATATCAACGTCAACAGTCGGTCCAATGGCTCGATAAATAATAATGTTGATCTATTGGCCCAGTCAGGTAATGCGAACGTCGGCGGTAACACTAACGGCGGGAGCGCCATGAGTGGCGACGCCAGGGCCGAGCTCAACATTGTTAACCTGATTAATTCGGCTATTGGCTCCGGACAATCATTCTTTGGAATGCTCAACATATATGGCGATCTTGATGGAGACATCCTTTTCCCAGGCCTTAATTTGAGTGGTGCTACCGGCAGCTCACCGAGTGGTGCAGCCGTCAACAATAGCAATACTGGCCCGGGTTCAACCAACAATGCTACAGCCAATAACAACGACAATGCTACCGTCAACAACACCAACAACGGGACATTCAATAACAACATCAATGCTACGGCTACCAGTGGCGCGGCCAACGTCAGCGGCAACACTGCAGCTGGTTCAGCTACTACTGGCACCGCCGATACCAACTCGAGCTTGTTCAACCTGTTTGATACCAGCGTCTTCGGCGACAATGCCATTCTGGTAATAGTGAATGATATGGGACACTGGGTGGGCCGAATATTGAATCTGGGTGGGGGAACTTCATTGGGAGGACTTCTAACCTCGGGCGACGCCGTTGTCTCCAATGATGGTACGGGTCCAGGATCGGTCAATAACGCGACTTCCAACAATAACAATAATGCGACTGTTAACAATACTAATAACGGCACTATTACCAATAACGTCCGGGCACGAGCCATTTCCGGTGATGCCAACGTTAGCGG
>CAZYVW010000067.1:0-1634 GCA_964651645.1 uncultured Candidatus Saccharibacteria bacterium | reverse complement strand
GCGGGGGCTGCAAATAACAGCGCTTCTGCGTCTAACCTTTTGGCAATCAAGACCGTTGCAGCCCAAAAATCATTCGATGAAGCAAGCACCAAGGCTAAATCAAGCTGGCCAACTTTGCTAGTCATTTTCTCGGTAGGTACTATGTTGCTGGCCGGCGGGCTAAGTACTCTGGAAAAAAGACTCGCGTCTAAAAACGCACGCTAACTATGAACCGATTCGACAAAACCCTCTGCCTACTACTGGCAGCGACCAATGGTGCTTATCTTTCCTGGCTGCTACTTAATGTCCAAGGCCCAATGGGATACATGTTGCTTTATGCGGAATTAATGCTTGGGACACTTAGCTTCTTGGTGCTGATTAATCATTGGAACCAAAGGCAGACCTACAAGACCGATAAGAAATCTAGTTTGAATCTCGATGTTTTCTTAACAGTGGTAAATGAACCGCTTGAAATGTTTGGCGAGACGCTCTCGGCCGCAGCTAATATCAATTACCGTCATAAACAACTCTATGTACTGGATGATGGTAGCCGACCCGAAGTTGCAGCGCTTGCTAAAAAAGCCGGCGCTCATTATTTGGCGCGCAACAATGCCCAAGACTTCAAAGCTGGGAATTTGAACTATGGTTTTGATAAATCAAGAGGAGACGTTGTTTTGGTACTTGATGCCGACCAGGTCTGTGAGCCCAACATCGCAACCGATCTAATGGGCTACTTTGACGAAGACCAAAATGTCGCCCTAGTCAGTACGCGGCAAAGATTTGATGTCCCCGAAAAAGATTTTAATCATGACGTTATGTTTTATGAGCATATGCAGGGGGGTAAAAATGCCGACAATGCTGCCATCTCGTGTGGCTCGGGCGTGTTCTATAGGCGCTCTTCATTAAATAAAGTAGGTGGCTTTCAGACCTGGAATATTGTAGAGGATTTATACACATCCTACGTCCTTCATCAAAATGGTTTTAAATCGGTATACATTAACAAGCCATACACAACAGGAACGGCCCCCATGAATTTGCCGACAATTTACAAGCAACGTGGTACTTGGGCAACTGATACCTTCCGTTTGTTATTTAAGAAATTCAGCTGGAAGGACAGCTTGAGCGCTCGCCAGCGACTGCATTACTTTGAACTAGGCTTTGCCTACCTAATCCCAGCCATTGCGCTGCCGGTGCTTTTTGTATTACCTGGCTTAAGCCTCTTTATGAACACTCACATTTTGAAAAACGAAAGCGCCTATTTACTGTTCCGTCTACCTTCACTTATCCTGACCATAGCTTTTTACTACAGAATCTCGGGGAATACATTTTCAACCGGAGCCTATTGGACATCCTTGTCGCCGGTTTACTTTAAGTCATTACTCATTGCTTTAAAGGGTAAAAAGGCGACCTATCAGGTGACTGACAAATCGACTCGGATGCAGAGCGACGTCAAGTTAGTACTCCCCCATATATCTGTAATTACTTTCAACTTTCTTGCGCTAGCATATTCGGTGGCAGTAATTAATCATGGCCATATAACTAGCTCGGATTCAATGAGTCTGGTGTGGGTTTCGCTTATTTCATTTTGGTTCTTGCCCGTCATAAAAACCGGCATTGTTGGACATAGTCCGTTGCCTGAAGTTGTATATAATAAT
>CAZYVW010000066.1:0-3829 GCA_964651645.1 uncultured Candidatus Saccharibacteria bacterium | reverse complement strand
TAGCCAGGCTTGAAATTGACTTTTTGTAAGCATAAGATTGATGACAGGAGGATGACTAGAAATATATGATTAAGTTACGTCAAATTATGATTGCTGGTACGGCTTCATTAGCCATTGTGGGCAGCGTTTTTGCGGTTGGCGGACCTAACGCCAAAGCTCAAGACGCTCAACAGTCGGCTCAGGACCGCAAGGCCGCTTTGGCCCAAACCCCTGAGGACCGTCGTGAGGTGGTGGCAACAAAGCTGGCAGATGCCAAATTAAAGGCCTGTCAACGTCGTGAAGCTGCCATAGATAACATCATGGCCCGCATTGCCGACCGAGGTGAGCGGCAAATAAATGTTTTTAATAAAATTGCCGACCATACGCAGACTTTTTACGTTTCCAAGGATAAGCCCTTAAGTAACTATGACGCCTTAGTGGCCGATGTTAATGCCAAGAAGGCGGCCGCCCAAGCTGCAGTAGACGCTGTAAAATCTAGTAGTACTAGTTTTAAATGTGATGGCACAGACCCAAGGGGAGCTGCCAGCAGTTTTAAAGCCAGCTTAAAAACCGAAACCTCTGCCTTAAAAGCCTACAAGACTGCGGTTAAAAATTTGATCGCAGGGGTTAAGAGCGTTCAAGGTGCCGCCTCGTCCAGTGATAAGTCCACCAGTGACAAAACGGAAGGAGCGCAGCAATGAAAGCTTACAAAGATCAGGTCGGCTCAACCGCTCTCGTAGTAGTGTTATTTTTGGCAGTAGTGGTTTTGGCAGGGGTAGTAGTTATTAGGGCACGCAACGCCCAGCAGGCCGCTAGTCCAGAAATAACTCAAGAATCTAGAGTTGCAGGCGATGTCCCTGGCGCTCCATCAATCAATTCTAGCCAGGATTTGGATGCAGCCGAAAAGACTCTCGATAGCGTCGATCCACGTGCTAGTTCTAGTGACGACACCCAATTAGGCCAGCAGGTAGATAGTTTTTAGACGCCAAACAAACCTTTAAGAGCGGTACGCAACGGGGGCAGCTCTTTTTGGTTAAAATCATGAAACATTATTGACTTTATTACCAGCTTGTGTTAAGATGCTCTATCAGATAATTTATTTGAAGGAGTTATTTTAATGACAAGTCAAGGTTTAGGTGGCAGTAGTCTTCCATCTTTGACAGGGACAATTACCGGTGTAGGTATCGGAGCTTTAGTATTGCCAAAAACAGGCAGTAACTTAGTGACTGAAGCTCTGGTAGTTGCCGGAGTTGCTACCCTCGCCATGCTAGTGAGTATGAGCGTATCTAAGTTAATCCGCAGAACCACTCGCTAAAACCCACTCATGGGTTAAATAACCTTCTAAAAAGAGTCCGTTAAAAGCCTTCTCAACTTATCCACCACTAGGCGGATTGTCAGACGGTTGTACTTATTGCCGTGTCAAAAAAGGCTATAAGCGCGCTCTATTGGCGGGTCAATTATTCATGTTATTTTTATATGCCTTCGGACTATTTATTTTTGCAGTAAGCGTTCTAAACTTACTACGCATAACCATATTCTCTATCCTAGCCGATTACTATGATATTAAGCAGCAACTAAAACCGGAACGCAAATCCCGCTATCAGCCGCTTATATCTGTCATCATACCAGCTCATAATGAGCGGCCAGTATTAGAGCGCTGTTTGCTGTCGGTTTACAACAGTAGCTATAGCCGTTTTGAAGTGATTGTTGTTGACGATGGTTCTACGGACGGCACAGGCCGCTATGGCCATTATTTGCGCTCTAAACACCACTTTCCTGGTTTACGCGTTGTCCGCCAAAAGAAAAATAGCGGTAAAGCGGCAGCCATAAATTATGGTATTCGCCGTTTCGCCCGAGGAACCATCGTTGTAGCTATGGACGCTGATTGTACCTTAGATAGGGAGGCTTTATCTCGCGGAGTCAATTACTTTCGCGACCGCCGAATCAATGCTGTTGCATCTAATGTCAAGGTTATGGATGCTCGGAAAGTATTGGGGGTGATACAGCTCTTAGAATACATGCTAGCCTATCGCTTGAAAAAGGCTCATAGCATCTTAAATATGGAGTATTTAGCGGGCTGCACATCGTTTTTCCGAAAATCAACTATTGTCCGCGTTGGCTATTATGATGTCGACACTATTGCCGAAGATTTTGATTTTAGCCTTAAGCTAATTAGACGGTTTGGCAACTCAATAGTTTACGCCGATGATTCGATTTGTTATACCGAAGGTGTCCAGTCCGTGAAGGACCTGTACAATCAGCGTTTCCGCTGGCGCTTCGGCAGCTTCCAAGCTTTTTATAAGAATCGGCAAATGTTTTTTAACCGCCAAGAGCGGGTCAGAAAATTATTAACTTTCGTTTTGCTGCCATGGCTGCTATTTTGCGAAGCGCTGTTCTTGCTGGAACCGCTTATGATGGGATCAATGCTGTATTATGGCTTGCGCTACCATTACCTTTGGGGCTTTATATATGGGTTCGTTCTTTATGGATCCCTAGTGGCGATAACCGTTGCCGCAGACAAGTACATTGATGCTAAACAGCGTGCTAAGCTTATAATGTTAGCCCCAATTGCATACCCGCTTTTTTTAATCATAAATTACGTCGGCTACCTTAGTCTGGTCAAGAGCATCTGGCGCCGTAAAGGAATTTTCAATCCTCAGCGGACTTCAGGGGGAGGCTGGGTGTCTCCAAAACGGGCGGCTACGATTAGTAAAACCGGTAATTAATCAAGTTATTGGGTATAGTTGCTGGCAAAGTAACCAGCCGTTCCCTTATAGCTGCCATGCCACCAAAAGTTTCCAATTTGGTCGACCGATACAACTGCTCCATTCGGCATCCAGCCAATGATATTGCTACGGCTGGAGCTATCTGGGGTACTGCGTAGCCATAGTCCAGATTTTGATTGCACGGTGACAGCTTGCGGATGGTCGGTTGTCGGCGTAACGGCCGGCGCTGAAACTGTTTGCGGTACTGGAGCGGCTGGTGGAACGGGGGCTGCGGGAGGGGTTACTGGTGCAATCGGCGGGGGAGCAGGGGCTGGAGTTGGCTTCGGCGAGGTTTGAGATATGACTTTAGCTGGTTTTTGTCTAACGATCAATAAGTAACTACCAATCCCAATCCCCGCCATCACCGCAATAGCCACCAAGGCCAGTAAAATTTTGGGTTGCCAGGCCTTTAAAGCCGCTGCTTCATTTGGGTTATTTTCCACCGATTTTGGCTCGGTCAGCTCGGGTACTAACGCTCCGCTAGTTTCTTGATGCCCTAGTAAATTGATCTTAGCCGGCGGCGCCTCAATCTCGCCCTTTTCGTTGTCCTCCAAACTTAAGCTGGGACCAACAATGCTGGAATTAGCCGTAGCCGCTACCGGTGGAGCTGATATTTCATGATTATCCATGCCACTATTATAGCTCTTATGCTTTGCCTTCGCTATGGTTGTTGCCAATAAGCTGATGCTATACTTTCACCAAAAGGGAGTAATAATTGAACGAAGTATCGGTGCGTGTAAAAGTAGGGACAGCTGCTCTGATTGGTATATTGGTTGGCGCAGTCGTCGGCCTGGTTTCATCGTGGGCCCTAGCCCCCTTGGCGGCCTGGGATACGGCAGGCATCATCTATATAGTGTGGGTATGGTTGACGATCTGGCCTTTTAATTCCAAAGAAACTGCTCTTCATGCCGTTAGAGAGGATCCGGGTCGTACGGCTGCGGATATTCTGCTCCTTGGTGCTAGCGTTGCCAGTTTGATCGCCGTTGGCTTTGTCGTTTCGCAGGCCTCCGCTAGCGTCAGTACAAGCCGCTTATTGCTGGCCGGATCCGGAGTCTTGAGCGTAGTGGTATCGTGGGCATTGGTTC
>CAZYVW010000065.1:0-3864 GCA_964651645.1 uncultured Candidatus Saccharibacteria bacterium | reverse complement strand
CTGAGATTTTTTATTTCCGACTCCTTGCAAAACAGGGGCAAACCGCCCATAATTAGGTTAACGCTTATGGATATGACAGAGGTACAGCCACATGTGCATGTAGGGATGAATATGACCCTGCTACATATTGAATTGGTAGTGGGAACAGCGGTAGTAATAACCGTTATTTTAAACTTAATCTTTTGGATATTTCGGAGGCGTTATAACACCAGAATCGCCAACACCATCAGCTCCAACCTAAAGCTCAGCACTAGTCTGGAGGATGAAAAAGCCAAATCCAACATTATCATTAACACTATTGAGGACGGAGTTGTGCTAATTGACAGTAAGCTGACCATCCTGCTATTCAACCCCGGTGCCGCGGCCATTACCGGCTGGAGTATTAAAGAAGCTTTGGGCCTGACAACCAACAATATCTTTAAATTTATTGACGAGAAGGCCATACCGTACAGCGAACAAGCAAACCCGTTGAGCGCCGTATTTAAAGCAACTGAAACTATCCGCGACCACAAAATAACCCTCGTCTCACGCTCTGAACGCAATATTGCCCTAGATTTAAGTGTCACGCCCTTAAGAGGTAAAGATGGGGAAATAACCGCTGCCGTGGCCGTTTTCCGAGACGTCAGTGCCGAGCGCAGCGAGGAACACCAGCGCGCCGAGTTTATCAGCACCGCCAGCCATGAGATGCGCACACCAGTCGCGGCTATTGAAGGCTACTTGGCACTGGCCATGAACGAGAAAGTTAGCAAAATTGATCCTCAGGCCCGCGGCTACATTCAAAAGGCCCATGCTTCTACTCAGCACCTCGGCGAGCTCTTCCAGGACCTGCTAACTAGTGCCCGGGCTGAAGACGGCCGTTTAACCAATAACCCCGTAGTAATTGAAGCTAGCGAGTTCATTAAGCATTTAGGTGAAGACCTAAAGTTTGCGGCAGACAAAAAGGGCCTGCAGGTCAAAATTAGTATTGGCGCGCCCAAAACCGGCAAAGTCGGCAGTGTGGCCAAGGTTATCGAGCCGCTTTATTATGTCAAAGCTGACCCAGAGCGCCTGCGTGAGATTATCTCCAACCTGTTTGTTAACGCTGTTAAATACACCAAGCAAGGCACTATTACGCTAGGTGTTACCGGCAATGATGACGTTGTACAGCTGCGGGTAGCCGACACCGGCGTGGGGATCCCGGCGGAAGATGTGCCGCATTTGTTCCAAAAATTCTACCGAGTAGACAGCTCGGCGACGCGCACAATTGGCGGCACGGGGCTAGGACTATTTATTGCTCGCAAATTAGTTGACCTCTACAACGGGCGGATTTGGGTGGACAGCCGCGAAGGTGAGGGCAGTACGTTTTATATCAATCTGCCGCGGGTCAGCCAACAAAAAGCCAGCATTCTTACCCAACCGACCGCGTCAACTAGTGCCGTGCCAAAGGTAGCCGCGGCCACTCCGCCAACTCGCCGCAACATTCCGATTTCTACCCCAGTTTCAACTATGCCAACTTCTCTGGCTTCGTGATACAATATTAGCAAAGCATAAGCGCCATAAAATAACAGAGGTAATTCCATGTCAAAAATAATGCTGGTTGAGGATGATAACAACTTACGAGAAATTTATGAAGCACGCCTAAAAGCCGAAGGCTACGATGTAGTCACCGCCAAAGATGGCGAGGAAGCCCTAGCTACGGCTGTTAAAGAAAAACCGGATTTGTTCATTGCCGATATTATGATGCCCAAAATCAGCGGCTTTGACATGCTGGATATTTTGCGTACGACTCCAGAGACAAAAAATGCCAAAGTTATTATGATGACGGCCCTTAGCCAAGCCGAGGATAAAAACCGGGCTACGCAACTAGGTGCTGACCGTTACCTAGTAAAATCACAGGTTACTTTGGAAGATGTAGTTTCAACCGTCCATGAACTATTAGAAGGCAAAGCCCCCGCCAAAGCTGAGCCAACTACAGCTGCCCCTGAGGCCGGGATGCCGGTACAGGCTGCTCAAGCTACTCCAGCTGCTGAAACTCCTCCTGCAGACGCAATGCCAGCTCCGACTAATCCTGAGCCAGCTGAACCCTCAGCAGCACCTGCCGAGGCTAATCCAACCGAGATGCCCGCTGCCATGCCAGAAAAAGCCGAAGAAACAGCCGCTGTTGCTCAGCCAGCTAACGATCAAAGTGCAGCCGTAGAAAATCAAATTCAAGACTTTATATCTAGTCAACAAACCAACGTCGCTGCACCAACTCCAGACCCTAGCACTGACCCAATGGCAACCACAGTAGCGCCCGATCAACCCGTACCAACAGACAATACTCCTCCTACAACTAGTATTCCTGTAACAACTGATGAACCGGCAAGCGACGATACTGCAGCCACAACCACAATGCCCACCGACGAGACGGCAACAACACCTGACGCCGCTACTCCACCAACACCAGAAATGTCCAGCGGCCACACTAAAGTTATTGAGCCTATTACGGATACCCCGCAAGTAGACACCGCTGCCGAGCCGGCCGCTCCAACCGAAGCCTCAGCCCAAACCCCCGGCGAAACTATTGAGCCCGACAAGCCAGCAGAAGACCAACCAGCCGAGCCAGCTAATCCACCGGTTCTTTCTTAGATCTTAACCTTTACTATATTTTTTGCGCCAGATTGTGCTCATCAATTCTATTACGTGTAGCGCTTACGACTCGTACCATTCTTTTTGCATCCTTTTGACCTTGGGGAGTAAGTTTCCTTGCTAAAGCCTTCTTATTCTCTCTACGAACCCCGCTTTGACGAAAAGTTAGGTCAATAGCAAGATCTCTAATTTCAGCCGGATTCATTAATACTCTAGCTCTCCGTTTTGCGGCTTCTGCTATATCTGGACTAGCTTCCGCGCCCAGTTGCTGTTCTTTGTCAAAAGGCAGCTGATAAATATAGGCTGCCATGCTCCGAGCGTGGCCTACATCACGGGGCAAGATGCGTAAAACTTCCTCAAGAGCTTTGGGATCTTCATGGTATGTACCCTCTACAAGAGCACGAATATTCCAATCCCATATGCCATGGCGATTATCACGGCGCAAGCCATATCCCAAAGTCACACCAACCATAAAGGCTTTTTTAGCTACTTTGGTAGCCACTTCACTCCTAGCCACCACCAGTAAGGGCGTATGGGCGCTAACATCATAACTATCAAAGACATGTTTCTCTGCAGCCAGAACTAGCCGGTCCTTGGCTCCAAAGTGATTAAAAATAGCGTCTGCGTCGTCAAGGCCTTGTCTTAGAGCAGTGCCGCCTATATGCCCGAAGCGGGGGAGTTCAATACTAGGAGCAAGCTCTCTGCGATTATGGCTACCGTCTAGCATGGCATTTACGGCATCACTAAATAGATAATCTGGTGTCTCGGGCTGAACGTACATTGGTTCTCCTAAACTTTTTACTCTTAACCAATTAAAACATATAATTTCCGGGATGCGTATCAACAAATTCGTAGCCATGGCTACCGGTATGTCTCGGCGAGCAGCCGACACGGTCATTGCCGCCGGACGAGTACTGGTTAACGGCCAGAAGGCGCCCTTTGGCTACGATGCTGTTGAAGGCGACATAATAACTTTAGACGGCTCTTTGCTGTCGGCCGACACTCCCAAGCTAACCGTTATGTTAAACAAGCCAAAAGGCTACGTTTGCTCTCGTGACGGCCAAGGCAGTAAAACCATTTATGAACTTTTGCCACCAGAGCATCAGCAGTTAAAATCAATCGGCCGGCTGGACAAAGAATCCTCGGGTTTAATCTTACTAACTAATAATGGCCAACTAGCTCAAGAGTTGACCCACCCTAAGTATCACAAACAAAAGACTTATGAAGTGCGCCTGGACAAACCGCTTAGCTCTGACC
>CAZYVW010000064.1:0-3983 GCA_964651645.1 uncultured Candidatus Saccharibacteria bacterium | reverse complement strand
GGCCTTTCTACTCACCAAGTCCAAAATCTTTTAGAGCAACCCGTAAAGAGTAACAGACAAACGCTACCCCTGTCAAGGCGTTGTAAATTACACAAAGTTATTTTGAGCGTGCCAGATTTACTTAAAATCTAGAAGTTAAAGACTTCGCCTTGCAAGTCTGTAGCTGTCGGCAAGCTTTTGCTGAGTAAGTCCTGGATATCTTTGATAGTAATATAGTTGGTTGGTTTGGCAGTATCAACCTTTTCAGATCCAAAACTTGCACTAATGTTGGTAGTTGAGCCGTTGTCACTGACTGAGGTGGCAAACTTTATAAGTTTCTTCTTTGGACCAACCCAGAGAAACATATCCCCCAGCTTAGCACTTGAACTTGAGTCTGTAGCCGCCATATCAGTTGAATCATTCATGGCAGCGTCGCTCGTAGTAACTCCGCAGTCCTTTTCTAGAGTTTGGGTAGCAGCGCTGCTTTGCTTGTCTAAGGCCATACTAAAGTTATGAGCTTTGGACTGGTCTATCTCTAGTTTATATTTGGTGGTTTTAACACCGTTAATGGTCTCTGTTCCGGCTTTAGTAGCCTTAATGAACATGTTGGCTTTGTAAGCAGAGGTTAGGTTGCTTTTAAGGGTGTCACGCTGGCCAGTTAAGTAAGTGTTGTACCCGTCAATGCATTTGTTAGCCATTGTGGCTTGTTCGGTAGTCAGGTAGCCGGCTGTCTTTAAATCATCGGCGCTAACTCTTAACCAGTTGGCGTCAAGTTTTTTGGCTAGAGCATCTAGGCTTGGGCTACTTTGACTACCTGCAATAGTTTGCAAGAGCGCGGGCAATTCCTCAACTTTGACATACATTTCTTTATCTTTAGGTCGTACGATAAAGGAAGATGTTAGTTTAAAGGCCGAAACTTCGACGCGGACATCGGCTTTAATGTTCTGATTGGCGTCGTAGCCGCCTTTAGCACTAACGGTAACATCGCTACCTAGCGCCTCGCTATTACTATTTTTGCTTATAACGGAAATATCAAAGCTGCCAGGCTGATTACTACTATATAAATTACTAACGGCACTAACTACTACATTATTGGGCTTATTGGGTAAAATAACACCGTAATATGCTTCTGCAGAGCCACCAAGCAATACAATTAAGCCAGCGACAATCAGATAGAGTTTTCTATTTTTAAACACTTTGTTAAACAAGCCACTCTTTTGGAGCATTGAATCTTGCTTCTGGTCGAATGTAGAGCGAGTTCCTTCCCACGGCATTTTGATGGGCTCCGCGGGAGGTGCCGTCGGATTCACCGAAGGCTGGGTTGGCATTGACGGCACCACTGGGTTATTAACTGTTGGCGCGGGAGGCGACACAACTTGTGGCGTTATTTCTGGCATTGCTTGGGTTGGAGCTGGGGTAGTGGTTGAGGGATTTATGATTGCAGGTTGGTGGAAAGCATCTTGAGGAACGTTAGGGCTTTCTGAAGGGGTTGGTGCAGAAGGAACACTATTGTGAGCAATATCAAGCTCACCATCTTCCGCTCCGGCACTAGGTGTATTATTTGGAACCGGGTTTTCGTCCATGTTGTCCTTTTTCAATAATTGTAATGCTTATGCTCGCAAAAGCAAACAAATTGTAGGCTCCAGTTTTGGCTTTCCTACATTTTTATTTCAGGTTCACAACCAGCTGGCAGGCTGATGTTCATCAGTGAATCGATTGTCTTAGGGGTCGGTTCAAAGACGTCAATTAGGCGTTTGTGAACGCGCATTTCAAACTGTTCACGGCCCTTTTTGTAGACGTGCGGGCTTTTAACTACCGTGTAGGTAGTCTTCTTGGTCGGCAGAGGGATTGGACCGGCAATGGAAGCGCCGGTTCTAATTGCGGTATCAATAATCTGCTTAGCTGCTTGGTCTAGAACTTTGTGGTCGTAAGCCTTCAAACGAATACGAATTCGCTGCTTAGTGCTTGCTTCAGGCTTAGGTTGGCTCGAACGAGCTGGTTTAGCTTTTACAGCCTGCTTTACTTCTGTTACAGCCTCTGTGGCAGCTTCGGCTTTAACTTCTTCAACTGCTTCTACTTTTGGTTTTGTTGCTGCTTTCTTAGCTGTTTTCTTTGCTATGGGCTTTTTTGCTTCCGCCATTATAAAAACTCCTATTGATCTACTGTGATGTAACATCTTTGACCCGCTATAGAGAGCTAAAATCAACGACTTTTAGTCATCACGATTATTTTACAGAGATGATTGTACAATATTAGGGCTAATAAGAAAAGAGTTATTCGGCTACTGGGACTTCAACTGGGTAAACATTGTTTGGCGAGCGAACTTCAACCGCCCCCGCCTGAAGCGCATCCCATAAAGTTCCGGGTCTAACACCTAACCCCCCAAGTCTATGTAAAAATTCGTTGGCATCCGCCCCCGGAGTTTGAGCGGCTTGGTCGGCAATGTACTTTACTGTCTCGGGATCTCTTAACTCTCCAGAAATTCCCGAACGTGACGAAAAATGTGTTGGCATTTAGTGTTTATTTCTCCTTTGTATTTCGAGTATATACCCGAGGATAAGCATAAGTAAAGAGGCTTTAACGGCCAATTTTAATCTTTAGAATTCCGTAAACAAACTATCGTAATTAAGCTTGAGTCTTTCGGCAAGCTCGTCAATTGTTTCGCCAATCTCGCCAGATAATAGTGCAGCTTCAGCTGCGTCTCTCTCATATCCTGCTAAACGTTGTTCCAACCTGACACGCAGCTCAGCTCGCTGGTTCTTAGTTTCTTCACGTACGCGCAATCTTGTGTCTATTTGTTCGAGTTCTTCCTCAGCTTGGCCAACCCGACGGCGCGCCAGCTTTTCATCAATTTTGACCATTTTGACAGCTGGAGGATTATCAGGACCCATACCTATAGCAGCACGTGTGAGGACCATTTCGCCATATTTCTGCCATGCTAGGGCTGCAAAGTCAGTTTCCTCAAGCTCGCTATTTGTTTCAAAAGAGCATTTCCAAATTTCTCCGCCGTCAGATTCTCTTACTGCCAGGTAGCCTGCCGCTAGCCCGCCTTCAATCAAACTGTAAAAGACAGCTTCTCTTGACGCTTCTCTTTGGTAGTGACCCATTAAACTAAGTTCTGCCATAATAGCCTAGTACAGGTGTTTAGTTAGGGCCCGGGATTTCGCCAAACTGGGTTTCTATAAGAGTTCTTAACGCTCCTTCGGACGAGACTTTACCAAGATGTACCAGAGTTACTGGATCCGAACCTTCCTCATCTGTAGTCATTTGTATAGTATAGTCAGTGTCTACTACCTTATCTCTTGGAACAATTACTTCTATATAATCATCATTGTCGTCTGGATTTGCCCAACGATGTATGTCGACCAAGCCGCCAGTCAATCTTGTATATAGGTCAACAGCATCACCAAGGGTAGAAGGATCCTTGGGCTCTTTATCGCCACACAGATTTGGGTCAAAAGCTTCATATCTTTTCATTAGCATATTATAACATACTTACGTATATAAGAAAAGAGCCTCCGTTAAGAGGCTCTTTTCTTTAACAAGTGTAAAATTTACTTATTAATTTTAGTAACAACACCAGCGCCAACAGTACGGCCGCCTTCGCGGATAGCGAAGCGAAGACCTTGCTCCATGGCGATAGGTGCTAGTAGCTTGACCTTAAAGGTTACGGTGTCACCAGGCATAACCATTTCTTTGTCAGCTGGCAATTCAACCTCACCAGTAACATCAGTGGTTCGGAAGTAGAACTGTGGCTTGTAGCCCTTAAAGAATGGGGTGTGACGACCACCTTCTTCTTTGGTCAGAATGTAAACTTCTGAATCAAACTCGGTGTGAGGAGTAATACTACCTGGCTTGGCCAAAACCTGACCGCGCTCAATATCATCACGCTCAATACCGCGAAGCAAGATGCCAACGTTGTCGCCAGCTTGACCTTGGTCAAGATTTTTCTTGAACATTTCTACACCAGTGACGACGCACTTCTGAGTGTCACGGATACCAAC
>CAZYVW010000063.1:0-4231 GCA_964651645.1 uncultured Candidatus Saccharibacteria bacterium | reverse complement strand
AGCTTCTTGGATGCATCCTCTAGTTTTACTTCTATTTGTTTTTCAAAACCCTTTTCAGCAATAAATTTTTGAGCATCTTTCACCCCCTTTTCATCTATAGTCGTTGCGATTATATGACGTCTTGGATTAAGTTCCGCCATGCGGATTTCGGCGACACCTCCAGTGGATACGCCAACACTGTAGACAAGCAAATCATCGTCTTTTAAAGCAGCAATTCCATTATCTTCACTTTGAGAATAGTTCATTAGTCTATTAAACCTTGTTCTTTTAATTTTGGCATTACATGATGTTCAAAAATTGAGCCAATTGGTAGATTTTGCTCATTGGCAGTGTTTACCCAGGCAATTTGCTCTACTTCATTGTCAGCTTCCGGCTCGCCATGCCAGGTTTTTACCATAAATGTATCCATATATAGTTTGCGGTGTTCTTGCCCAGCAGCCGGGCCAGTAAATTCGCCGAATTCTTCCAGATCTTGCTCGGAAACATCAATTTTAAATTCTTCCTTTAGCTCGCGTACTAAAGCTTGCTTTGGCGTTTCCTCTGGTTCTATTGAACCGCCCGGAGCAATGAAGAATTTTTTGTCTTTGGAACGCTCAACCAGCAGCTTCCTATCCCGGATTATAATCCCCGCGGCTTTATGGATATCACCGCTCATCTGTTTACCTCGCCTTTTACTAGGTCCAGCACAACTTTGTCACCGTCTTTCAGAACTTTTGTAGCCTGTTTGGTACCAACAATACACGGCAGACCAAATTCTCTGGCAACAATAGCAGCGTGGCTCATCATGCCGCCATGGTCAGTTATAAGCGCCCGGGCATTGCGCATCAATGGCACGTAGCTAGGGCTAGTTGAAGGCACGACCAAAACTGCGTCACTCGGCATAGCATCCTGTGGCGTTTGAGCCACAAAGACTTCCCCGTTTATAAAGTGCCGCCCGCCCGAACTAGCCACCAAACCTTTTAGGACTGCCTTTGAGGCCCGGAATTCTACATACCAGTCCCAAGCAAGATTTACGTCTTCCTTGGTAAGCATAACGCTAGTGCCCTTAAGAAAAGACCAGCCAAAGTATGGCTCGGACTTTCCGCTGGCAAGTCGCTCCAGTGTGGTGTGATTTATTTCCTCTACCGTTAGCCCAAGTGTCTCCTGTGCAGCTTCAGCGATTTTCTTTATATAGCCGCGCGTACGCATCATCCAAGCTTTGCGCTCATCCATAAACACGCTGAGTTCGCGTGCAAGGTCAAGAGCGCTTACTTCATTAGGTTTTAAATCATGCTCCTCAGCTACGCTACTTCTCTTTTCGGCCGAGCTTGAGTGCAAAATGATATCGTCTTTAACAGTTTTGAGCCGCTTAGTAAAATAACTAGCTGCGTCATTAAAAACTCCGCTGTAGCCATCCTCAATCCATGGGTATTTTTTGGCCATAGCGGCCGGGTTAGCAGTTTTTGAAAGTTCAACGTCAAGTTGCTGCATAAATGTTGGCTGGTCGGGCAAAGTCATAATGCCCCATATTTCTTGCCGGTCCTTTTCTGAAAATCTAGAAAGCCTTTCAATTAAGACGGTTTCTGCGCCATATAAAGAAAACTCAGCCACCAGCGTATGGCCCCAAGCACTCTTAAATAGTTCTTGCGCGGTGCTTATATCAATTTCTTTATTCTCAAAGTACTTATCCAGCTCGCCTGCAGCTACTTGCCAGGCATGGTAATCATCCTGGAAACGCTGGGCTTTTTCATATGCCTTAAACATTTCGCTAACGAACTTGCCAAACTCGGCTTCTTTGTTCAGCCAAACCATCTGGCCTGTATGAAAAAGTACGATAGTTTTTGGCGCATCAGGCAGGCTTGGATCTTTAGTGGTGCTTGAGAATAAATCCTCGGTGGCCAGCATAAAGTCACTCATAAAAAGTGGTAAAGCGCGTGATGGCCCCCAGTAAAACAATCCGCCGGGATCGCCCAGGTAGTGCTTGCCCTCGCCCCTATCCTGCAGAGTCGTAATTGGCCGGGACTGTACCAGCCAGATTTTGCCTTCTGCATAAGTCCACTCAATATCTTGCGGGATGTTCTCAAAGCTAGCTTCTACCTTTTCTCCGAGTTCAATTAATCCCTTTAATGGAAATGGCAGGACTTTCTCTGTCTGCTCTTTAACTTTTTTTGAAGTCCGGCTCCAAACTACGCGCTCTGGGTCGGCGTCGCCGTGGACCAATGCTTCTCCGAGTCCTTCAACGTATTCTGTAATAATATTCTTTGCACCGCTGCTTGGGTCACGAGTAAAGGTTACCCCGGCAATTTCCGCGTCCACCATTTCCTGTACGACTACCGCGATATCAAAACCCTCTTTTTTACCCGAGTAGGCTTTGGCGCGGTCTTTTGTAGAGTTATGACACTCTTCAACCTTGTTGATTACATCTTCTGCTGTAGTGTTTAGAAAAGTCTCAAACTGTCCTGCCCAAGACTCTCCTTCGGCGTCTTCGGCGATTGCCGAAGAGCGCACGGCATACAACTTGTTGCCTTTAAGTAGTTCCTTGATTTCTTCTTTAGCTTCGGTTTTCAGCTTTCCCTTAGAATCAAAGGACTCAAGCCCAACCGCAAAGCCGTCTGGCACTGGCAAACCAGCCCGGAGCAGGCTGCCAAGATTTACTGCCTTCCCCCCAAACTTGCTCACATCTTTTGCCTGCGCAAGCTCAGCAATCATTAAAGCTCGCCCCAGGTTTTGCCGGTGTGGACGTCTACGGTTAATTTTACTGTTAGCTTGTAGACGTTTTCCATGGTGTCCTTCATCATTTTAGCGACTGCTGTGGCCTTCTTTTCTGGGACTTCTACCATGATGCTGTCGTGAATTTGCAGGAGCATTTTGCTGTCGGCATCCAGCTTTTCAGCCACTTTAACCATGGCTAGTTTAGTAAGGTCGGCGGCTGTACCCTGCAGCGGCATATTGATGGCCGCGCGGTAAGCGGCCTCGCGCACCACAAAATTAGCGGAGTTTACATCTGGCGTAGGCCGGCGGCGGCCCAAGAGCGTTTCTACATAACCGTCGTTTTTGGCTTTCTCGCGGGTGGCTTCAATAAACTCTTTAAGTTTGGGGCGGATTTCAAAGTACTTGGCTATAAATGCTCTGGCTTCGCCAAAGGTTATGCCGGTTTGCTCGGCCAAAGCGTGCGGACCTTGGCCGTACATAATGCCAAAGTTCACTGCTTTGGCCTGGTAACGTTCGTGGTCTGTAATGTCTTCCGGCTTTTTGCCAAGTACTTGGGCGGAAGTTAGGCGGTGGATGTCTTGGTCTTCGTTGAAGGCTTTGATCATCTCTTTGTCACCTGCAATGGCAGCTGCTAGGCGCAGTTCAAACTGCGAGTAATCGGCAGATATAAATACATTACCCTTGCCGGCTACAAAAGCCGTGCGAATTTTTTTGCCAAGTTCTGTGCGCACCGGAATATTCTGCAAGTTAGGGTCATTACTGCTTAGCCGGCCAGTTTGGGCAACGGTAAGAGCAAAAGTTGTGTGCAGGCGAGAGTTTTCATCAACCATTTTGGGCATAACGTCCACATAGGTGTTTTTGAGCTTTACGACCTCGCGGTACTGGGTAATCAAATCAATAATTGGATGCTGGCCGCGAAGTTTGTCTAACTCGCTAGCAGCCGTAGAATAGCCCGTCTTTCCCTTCTTAATAAACTGCGTTGGCAGATTCAGTTTGGTAAACAAAATGTCTGCCAATTGGCTGGGACTGGCGATATTAAACTCCGTGTCGGCATGGCCGTAAATTTGCTGCTCAAAGTCGTTGACCATGTCTGCAAGTTCATCGGCAAACTTATTAAGATATTTGGTGTTTAACCCAATGCCCTCGTGCTCCATACCGGCTAGCACTGGAATAACTGGCCACTCGACTTTTTCTGCCAAGTCTTGAACTTTAGTAAGCTTGGCCAGTTCCTTGGCCTGCTTTTCATACAGTCCGCTAATTACGGCGATTATTTCTGCTGCCCTGGCAACAAATTCCTCCGGATCAAGATTCTCCAGCGGTGAGCCGTTATATCCAAGCTCACTCTCCGCCAGTTCGCTTAACGCTTGCTCACGCCGTAAGGAATTAATGAGGAAGGCACCAACCAATACATCGTGTTCTACCGGAGGCATCTCTAGTCCCAACTCAACTAGCATCTCTAGGGTAGATTTAAGGTCGTAACCAATCAGCGAACGACCGCTAAGCAGCTTCTCTAGCTTGCCAGTCGAGACTTTTTTAAGAT
>CAZYVW010000062.1:0-4385 GCA_964651645.1 uncultured Candidatus Saccharibacteria bacterium | reverse complement strand
CCATTTGCAGGGCTGTAATGCCCTTTTCTGTACCTGTTACCTTAAAGTCCATGTCGCCGGCAAAGTCCTCGGCATCGGCAATGTCACTTAGGATGTAGGGCTTATCACCTTCCATCATCAGTCCCATGGCAATACCGCTGACCGCTCGCTTTAGAGGCACACCAGCGTCCATTAGTGCTAAACAGCTGGAGCAAGTGGCTGCCATTGAGGTCGAGCCGTTCTGGCTCATAATCTCGGTAACCGAGCGAATAGTGTATGGGAATTCGGCTTCGCTTGGCAAAACTGCCGTTAGGGCTCGTTCGGCAAGATAGCCGTGGCCAATCTCGCGGCGGCCCGGGCCACTAAGACGTTTAACCTCGCCAACGGTGTAGCCAGGAGCGTTGTAGTGGTGCAAGTAGCGGCGTTCGCCTTCGCGTTCCATAGTATCCACCAGCTGAACGTAGCTTAGAGGAGCCAGCGTAACAATGTTCAAAGCCTGGGTCATACCGCGGGTAAACAGGCTGGAGCCGTGAGTCCTGGGCAAGATGCCTACCTCGCTGGAGAGTGGGCGGATTTCATCAAGCTGGCGACCATCTGGGCGACTATTGTCTTTAAGAATACCCTTTCGAACGTCTTTATGGATGGCCATTTGGAAAGCTTCGTTGTAGTCGGCTTTGTTATCTGTAAATTCTTCGC
Organism: uncultured Candidatus Saccharibacteria bacterium; assembly: GCA_964651645.1. Lineage (GTDB taxonomy): Bacteria > Patescibacteriota > Saccharimonadia > Saccharimonadales > CAZYVW01 > CAZYVW01. The sequence goes on along the minus strand of CAZYVW010000062.1, from coordinate 3,710 downwards.
CTAACTTGGCTTCAAATTCCTCATGCATTTTCTCTCTAAGATCGTTAACCAGCTCGTTGCGCTCCGGGTAAGGCGCGCGGATGGCCTGGCCCAACTTGCCGTCTACCCAAGCGTCTATGGCTTTTTGGATATTTTCATCTGGCAGAACTAGTTCATATTCCTGTTTGGTAACGCCAATCTTCTGGACAAGTTCATCTTGCAATTTAATGGCTGGTTGGATGGCTTCAAAGGCAAATTCCAGGGCTTCAGCAACTACTTCTTCAGAAACTTCGCTGGCTCCGGCTTCTACCATCATGATGCCGTCTTTGGTCCCGGCAACCACTAGGTCAAGCTTGCCGTCGGTCAGGTCACTGGCGCTTAGGAATGCTTGGTATTTGCCATCTTTGTCTAGGCCTACGCGTACGCCAGCCACTGGGCCTTCATAAGGCGCACCGGTTAGCATTAAGGCAGCACTCAGGGCAATCATGGCTATCATGTCTGGCCGGAAGTCCGGATCCATACTCAAGACTGTGGCTACGCCTTGGACCTCATTACGGTAGCCTTTTGGCCACAGCGGGCGGATTGGGCGGTCAATTAGGCGGCCAATTAAGATGGCTTCGTCGCTAGGGCGGCCTTCACGCTTAATGAATCTACTGCCGCTAATCTTGCCAGCGGCGTACATTTTTTCCTCGTAATCAATCGACAATGGAAAATAGTCCATGCCCTGGATGTTGCCCTTGCCAACCATGGCTGTTCCCAAAACTACAGTGTCGCCGTAACGTACTAGGACTGAAGCGCTGGTTCTAAAACCAACACGGCCAACTTCTAGACTCAGCTCGCGGCCGCAAAAATCTGTTTTTACTTTAATTATTTCTTTTCCGAAGGGGTTGATTGTCATGTTAAATGCAATCCTTTCTGTAGATTTATCGTTAGGGTGCAAATATACGGGCTGTCCTTGTGCTGATTTTGACGCCATATATCTGTTCTCTAACGATAAATAGACTCTTTACTTTAATGTGCACAAGCTGGCAATCTCGGTTACCCAAGACGGCTGAGTTCAAGCACTTTTTACTTGCGAATACCGAGTTTGGCGGTCAGGTCCAAATACTGTTTGCTGTCAGTCCGGGCTAGGTAGCGTAGCAAGCGGCGGCGTTGGCCTACCAGTTGCAAAAGGCCGCGGCGGGCTGAGAAATCCTTTTTATTAACCTTCAGGTGTTCAGTCAACTGAGCAATCCGCTCAGTTGCAACAACAACTTGGGCGGCACTTGAGCCCGTGTCTAGATCAGGCTTTGCAGCCTTTTTGGTCTCTTCTTTTACCATATCTTGCTCATATTCTAGCACGCTCACCCCTTTAAATCAATAGCGTGTGAGTAGCCAAGTTATTCATTAGAACGAGCCGGACCATACTGTTCCATAATTTGCATAGTATTTTTGTACGAAACGGCTGTGGCAGCAACAAAGCCTATGGCCCTGCCCAAAGATGGGTAAGAAAATCCTTGCTCCATAAAACTGTGTATTGTCTCAAAGCCTATCTGGAGCACTGTGCAATAGCCAAGACCCACAAAGAATGTTTCTCTTTTATAAACAGCCTCTGGGGTTTCGTTGCCTAAAGCAAGAGACATCGGCTTCATCAAGCTACCTTCCTGTTTGCTTGCAAGATGTCATCAACCTTTAGGCCATCCTTTAGCTCTAATGATCCGTCTAATAGATAAGGTCCGATGCTAGTCCTTCTTAAATTCGTCATATAGGCGCCCACTCCAAGCTCCTTGCCAATGTCTTGTACAAGACTGCGAATATAAGTTCCACTGGAGACTCTGGCTATAAAAGTTAACTCGGGGTAGACATACTTTACATCTGTTATTTCGTAGATTTTGACAGGCCGAGGTTCCAATTTTACTTCTTTGCCTGCCCGGGCCAACTTATAAGCCCGTTGGCCATTAACCTTGATAGCTGAGTAGGCTGGTGGGGTCTGCATGATGTCACCTGTAAAACTTGCTAGAATTTTTTTTATCTCTTGTTCTGTAGGTTTTTTATCGGAGATTTTTGTTTTTTCGCCTTCTTCGTCGCCCGTAGTGCTAGTTTGGCCTAGGGTCATCTCAACTTCGTAAACTTTATCCAATTTAGAGAATTCCTGAGCCCGTTTGCAGTAGGTCCCCAGAGTCAGAACCAACAGCCCGGTGGCTAGCGGGTCGAGTGTACCTGTGTGTCCGACCTTAGGTTTGGCAATCCCGCTGTGTTTTAGAATGCCACGGATTTTAGCCACGACATCAAAACTGGTCCAACCTTTAGGCTTATCAACTAGTAACAATCCATCCATAAATTGAATTTTACACGAGTTCTGGGAAGAGCAGCTTGGGGAAACATGTCACGCCATTTTGCCGGCGCGATGAGAAACCCTGAAAGGGTGTCTTATTAGAGCGGCATGTCTGGGATAGAACCGTCGGGGTTGACGCTGGAATTAGCGCTACCGGAGGCTGGCGGCATGAAAGGCGGCATCATTGGCGGTGGAACAGGCGGTGGTGGTAAAGGTTTTTTATCCTGCTCGTCAGTTTTTGGCTCCGCAGGGTTGGGAGCAATGGCTGGAGTGTCTAGTTCAACCCGTTCGGCGCCAAGTGCTTGAATTGGTGGCAGTGGACCAGTGTCGGGTGCGCTTTTTATAGCGCTATTAACAGCGCTGCGGGCATCACCAAGTGGCGGCGGTGTAGATCCATAACTTAGGATTGGACTATCAATAGCCGTTGCTTCATTGCCAGTTTCTGGTGCCGGCGGATTGTCTACAAGACGGCCATTAACCGCCTCAGAAGTTGTTGACTGCAATTTATTGGCCGCGGCCGTCTGATTCTCTTTGTCTTTGGCTAAGTCCTTGGTGTAGCGCAAGGTACCGCGCTCATCGATGTGGATTTCTTCTGGGTTAATCTCGGCTTCAGGCGCCTGTTTTTTTGGTGGTTCGACTTTGGTAGTTTCCGGGTGCTCAATTGTCAAAACTCCGTTGGCAGCCGGTTTAGCTGGTGCTGGTTTGGGGGCCACCTTTGGCAGGCTAACCTGCTCTTCAGGGTCTAATTTGGATGCTACTAGCTGTTGATTAGCGCCAGAGGCAATTAGTTCAGCTGATACAGTCATGGTTTTGGCGGTTGTTCGCTGGTTACCAAACCGGTCGGTCTCGGCCACAATCCCTGTTAAGAACGAGGTGGCCATTTGGTTGTCAATCGCCTGGGGCTGAAGGCTGTCACACAGACCAACCAGCATTTCACACAAGCTACTAGAATCTGGCTCGTTCCAGTTGATGGCACCCAGCCCGCCTTCTGGCTGGTTATTGATGGCAATTACGGCGGCATCGTGCAAAATCCGGCCATTAGCAGTAATCGCATCGTCTAACTCTTCACGGCTTTTAACACCGATAGCCACAACCACGTCAACGTTAAAGTCGCCCTGGCTAAACTCTAGGTCTTTTTGGCTTAAGGTAGTTTTATAAGGCGTGATGAAAATCTTAACGTAGGTATCCTCTACTTTGTAGCGCAGTTTGTCGGCCTTGGATTTATCAAGAGCAATAATAAAGTCGCGTAAACTGTCGGTGTTTTTCTCTAGGGTTTCTTCGGGCTTTAAGAACTCAATAATGGAAGGTACTTTTCCGCTAAAAACGGCCGTACCATGCTTGCCCATTTTGTTTAGAAACAGGGTAAATCCAATAGCCGCGGCCAATTGGTCAAGCGACGGGTTGCTACTAACAGTCA
>CAZYVW010000061.1:0-4419 GCA_964651645.1 uncultured Candidatus Saccharibacteria bacterium | reverse complement strand
AAGGTGCCAACATCGCGCTTGCCTGGTATAAAACTAAGCTGGCTAACGGAGAATAATTCAATACCGCCGGCCAGTTTAGAACGTTCCTTACGCACGCCTTTGGCCATGAGCCGTAATTTGCCGTTGTCCGGAGTCATGATTGTAATAATCCTATCAGCCTCGCCGTAGTTGGTCCGGCTTAGGATAATACCCCTGGTTAAGACACTTCTCATTTTGCAACCACTACCAGCGAATCAACGGTTTGAACCAAGTCTTTCAGCTTGGTCTGCGGTTTATAAAGATAGGCCGAGACGCCTAGTTTTTCCCACGGGAAGTCTGGCAGAACGTGGCTTAAAATAACCAGCGGCACAGCTGACCAATCGGCGTAAGACCTAAACTCAAATAAAAATTCCACGCCGTTATGGGCTGCTAATTGTAACTCTAAAACTACTGCGTCTGGCTTAAAAGCACTGGCCGCCAAGATGGCCGCCTGGGCGCTAGGACTACAGCTAACTTTGTGGCCGGACTCCTCTAACGCCGTTTGGTATAAATAAGCCAGAGTCTTGTCCGGTTCAATTAAAAGTACACGCATGTGCCTTTAAACCAACACCAATTGCTGACTGGGCAGAAACGTCGCTGCTAAGCCGCTTAATTTATTGTGCCGGGCAGCGTGCAGCTGGGCCGACATAGATTTAAGGATAGAATCAGCTACAAAAATGCCCGCACCGCCACTAGCTAAGGCCGATGATAAAGGCTGGCGGGCCCGGCCTTGCATTTCACGGGCGCGCTTGAGCGTGTCGCGGTTAATGCCTTCAATGTCAGAGAATACCCCGGCCACAATCCCGGTCTTGCTGGCGTGGGCGGCAAAAACAATTGGGGCCTTAGATTTATTTTGTTGGCTAGCTGCCTCAATAAAAATCATGCCTAGATTAGTCAACGCCGTTTGCAAACCATCGCGGTGGGCCATAACCGGGCCATAGCGACCGGCCAGCCTTAGCTCTAGCTCGCAGCCGAACTCATGGGCTTGAGATTGTAAAATTTGGGCGGTATCACTCAAGACAGAACTTAGAGAAACTGGTTCTAAAGCTAATGCTTGCTGGCTTGCCAACAATTGGCTGCTAAGTAAAAAACTATCAATAAATTTCAGCGCTCTATCGGCCGTCACTTCAATCTGGCGCAGAGCAGCGCCTGGGTGACCAAAGTCATTTGCTAGTTCTGCCCGCCTGGCAATTTGCAACAGTGGAGTTTTAATTTGCTCGGAAACAACCAACAATAGCCGCTCTTGAGCAGTTAGTTCTCCACCCTCCAATTCCTGGCGCTGACTTGCTAGCACCGTAAGGAGCTCCCCTCGTTTATAAGACTAGTATAGCACTTGGGCTAAGGCGAAAAACTCAGGTTGGGGAGAATATTATTATTAAAATCGCTCGTAAACTGGTCAGCTTCAGTCCACACCTTCAAAGTCTTGTCACGCATTGGGAATAACACCATGCTGCCCTGCTTTTGCCCGGTAATCTGGCCATCAACACGTACACCTGTTACTGATGACACCATTGCCAACTTAATTGGCGTAACCGTTGCTTTGCCTGCCTTTACGGTGCTTTCAAACTGTTGGAGTTCTTGGTCGTAGCTAGTAGCACTAACCTGGATTCTCAACGCAAAATTATTCTGCACCGTGGCGGCTGGCACAAAGCCAGGCTGCAAGTAGCCATCCACTGGGTTGCTGCTCTGAGCTTCTAGAATATAAGCGCTCCAGGTTTTAGGGTATTTCAGCACTACGCTGCCGTAAGCGGCTGGTCCGGCATATGAGGTCAAGGGTTGCTTTTCCTTTTCCAAAAATTCGTTGTCTTTTACAGAAGCCTCTTCTTTTTTGGCCACATCTACGGCGGTGGCAACTTTTTTATCTGAGTTATCTTTGTAGTCTTGGCGACTCATGTAAGCCCAGGTTGCCAGGCCGGTAACGGTAATCAATACAATAAAAACCAGAATGAAAGGAATTAGGAGGGTGTTTAGGGTTCCCTTGTTATTAAGCTTATGCATATTCAATATCCTACCACAAAAGCTGCACCGCATCACTCTGTTGTATAAACCAGGCCGTCTCTGATGTATACTTTTAAGCATAAGTTCAACAAAAGACCGGTGGGAGAAGTTTTAGGTGTATCCGCAACTTTATCAGGCTATTGAAACCGCTGTTTCTCAGGGCATCCCGCCGCGCTATATAGAGTACGGGTTGTTACAAGCTGGCTGGCCACCGCAAGCTGTTAAGGAAGCATTGAATGCTTGGCTGCAATCGCACGGCCAAGTCCAGGAGACTACCGATTTTAAGGCTTGGGTTAAGAAATACTATCGCCAGGCCTTACCGGCCGTTGTAGTAATGGTCATTTTAAACAGCATTTCCTCTGGCATTGCTCTGCTCCGCCCCTGGCCAACAAAAATATTAGCCGACTCTGCTTTTGGCAATATCACGGCACCAGGTCCTTTAGCCCCTTACACCCACACCACAAAATTAATCTTTATCGTTTCGCTTTTAACTTTGGCAATCTTCTTAATTGGCCAGTTATTTGATTTAGTTAAAGATATTTTTCTGCTCAAAATTGGCTTTTGGTTGAACCGCAACATTAAGGCCGAATCATTTAGGCACATTCTCCACCTGCCGCTCTATCACCAGGAACGCCTGGCTAAGGGCGACTATATTTACCGCCAGAATACCGTTACTAACAGTTTGTCCGACTTGGTTCTGGGCTCGACTTCCAACATTGCCGAGTCAATCATCATGGTTACCGGTGTCTTGATTATTATGTTGAAGCTCAATGTTCAGCTAACCTTGATTAGCGTAATTCTTGTGCCGTTCCTGTTTGTGTTAATCAAAATAATCGGCCCAATCCTGGGCAAAGTTGCTCGCGAATTAACAGTCCTAGCTAGCGACACATCGTCACACATTACTGAGTCCGTAGACAACGCTGAAACTGTTCAGGCCTTCACGCTTGAAGAACGCCAAGTCAACCGCTTAAATGATCTTTGGCAGCGAGGCTATCATCTGACCCGTCGCAGTATGCTCTGGGGTAAATTGTTTAATTTTTCCAATGGCTTGTTGGTTATTTTAGGAACAGCCGCTGTGATGTTTCTTGGCGGTACCAGAGTCTTTAATGGCGAGATGACCCTTGGCCAATTGTTAATTTTTTTGACTTATATGAACTACCTGCTAGGGCCAATTGAGCAGATTGCCAGTCAGATAACTTCTCGCCGCCAAAAACTAATGGACGTTCACCGCATCTATGAAGTCTTAAGCGACCACGAAGGTATTGAAGACCAGCGCAAGGATCACCATATGCCGCCAGTTAAAGGCAAAATTGAGTTCCAAAGCGTCCGCTACGCCTACAACAACAATATGGTTTTTAATAACGTTAACCTTACTATTGAGCCTGGCCAAAAGATTGGCATTATAGGCCCCAGCGGCGTTGGCAAAAGTACAATCCTAAAGCTTCTGCCGCTGTTTATTACACCCAACGGCGGCCGGATATTAATTGATGGCATTGATACTCAGACTGTTTCACTGCAGGATTTGCGCAAAAACATTGCTTGGGTGAGTCAATCACCTCAGTTGTTTAGCACTACTATTACCCAAAACATCATAGACGGCGACATCTTCCGCCAGCTAACCTCCCAGGATGTCATGGCCGCGGCCCAAGCAGCAAATCTGCCGGAGTTTGTTGGCCATTTACCATTAGGCTATGACAGCCCAGCTGGCGAGAACGGCTCCAGTCTTAGCGGCGGTCAACGCCAGCGGATCTCCATTGCCAGGGCCCTTATTAAAAACGCGCCAATTATTTGCATGGACGAGCCAACCTCAGCGCTAGATGACCGCTCGGAGACTTTAATTAAAGAATCTATTAATACGCTTATTAAAGGTAAGACTGTTCTGCTTGTTACTCACCGCCGTTCCCTACTGACACTTATGGACAAGGTTTATGTGCTAGAAAACGGCCAGCTGCGCGATGTTCAACAGTACGGCGGCTACGAATTATACGAGCATTATCTACAAGCCCACGAAAAAATCTAATCTATGAAGGCCAGGCCAACTGGTATGAAGGGCGGAACTTAAGGCTTGTAGTGGTTAGAGGTATCGTACTTAGTATTCCTAGTCCCGAATTTACTCTCCGTTGAAGCCGCTACAAAAGGCATAGAATCTTGTGGTGAAGACGTACCGCCAGCGGAACCACCGCCAGGTACTTCGCCCGATTGCCCACTCTGCAATTTTTTAATGTAGTCTTCCTGGCCAGCAACTTTTACAGATGGGTAGCCATCGTAATCTATAAATCCTGGCTTACCATTTACTTCAACATAGGAACCGACTGGGCCGAAGCCAGCTGGGCCGTTACCCGGCTGAGGGCTAGTACCGACATACTCGTGCTCTGGTGGTGGAACTTGTATACCAGGAGGCAG
>CAZYVW010000060.1:0-4441 GCA_964651645.1 uncultured Candidatus Saccharibacteria bacterium | reverse complement strand
CATGACCTAGATAAAATTTTTGCTGAGCCATCTTAGTAGCGCCATTACCGCGTGGCTCTGCCAAGATACTATCAAGCATGGCCCGCATGTCTTTACGAATATCGGTGTCCGATTGGTACTCGCTCATATATTCGCTCGCTTCCTTGGTTCGCATCAATGCTCTCCCCGCCGTATGTCCTTCTTCTTGTATGGGTTGGGTAATCATACCGCTGTCTGTTTGTGCAGCCCCAAAAACTTTTGCAATGACTCGCGGTTCAGTTTCCAATAAGCCATTCAACGCCGTGTCGACTGGCGCGTTACTCCTTTTAGTAGCCCTACCCGAGGTTTTTGGTTTTTTGGTAGCTTTAGATTCTCCCTGCAATTTTGAGGGTATAAAACCGAAGATTGGTTGATGACTAGCCTGTTTATGAGGGGCTAACAAAGTCGTATATCTTTTCCGGGCATTATCTATATAGTCTTGGTGATATTTTATAACCACTTCCCTTAAGCCAACTGGCAGTTCAGCTAACGGCGTTGTTGCCAAAACTTCTCCGAGCTCTTCTATGTCTACACCAACCTTAGATAATATAAATCCCAGCCACTTAGCATTCTCGTCATCGCCTTCGCCGCTAGAGGCCTCTTCCAGAAGCAGATGCAAGGCAAAAGTTTTTGAGAGTTCTGGAAGTGGACGGGCAAAATCAAAATGGGCATCTATAAACGACGGCAGACCCTGGTCATTATTATGAACTGCAGCCAAGGCAGAAAGCAGAGGGCCGTATTCTACAGGATCGCATTGGTCGCTCTCGAGCCACTCAAGAAAGTTGATAATTCTGTATGGCGCGTTGTAAGTCGACCAATTGGCAACTTTATTTACTAAGTCTAGTTCAGACTTCATTGCTTCCCGGAAAGCCAATATTACTTTCAGGAAAAGCTGTACTTGGGCTTTTTCTAAAGGCAAAGGAGGTTCATCAGTGTTTTCTTTTTCAAGAACCTTGACCTCCACTCTGATAGCAGCTTCAGCTTCGGCTTTTGATTCCGCACCATCCATTAATAATAAGCTGGCTACTTGTTGGCCATAGGTTATCATTCTGCGTAAAGCTTTCTCTGTAACCTTTTCGTGGCCTGCAGTTTTGTCTCTATTACGGCGATCTTCACGGTTAAGCGCTTGCTTAAAACCCCAGGCTGCGTCATCTTCGGCGTTGAGCTCAGCGATGGCCTCTGGTTTTAGGGCATCTCGTTTAATCGTATCAAGATTACGCCAGGCAGAGCCAACAGCCTGTATGTCGTCGCTTAGAACTTCCATAAGCTCAGCTACACCAAGCTGTTCAAAGTCTAGGTTTTCACCTGTCTGGGTAAATACACCAGTAAGCGACGGATCTTGTCCGTCTATAGGAACATCTGCTAAGGACATTTACACATTTATAACACAAAAATGATTAAAAATCTATGCCTTTGTTGGCTAGGAATTTGTCATCAAAGTGGTGTTTAATTTTGGTCATGTTGGTGGCAATGTCTGTAAGTGGCAAGAACTTTTCCGGGAAATTGCGGCCGGTTAGGCATAGACTGGTTTTTTTGTTTCGTTTTTTGATAAGATTTTCCAAGTCTTTTTCTGGCAACAGCCCATCGTGGACGGCGTTGTTGATCTCATCCGTTATAACTAGGTCATATTTGCCAGAAGTAGCGGCCTTAAAGGCAACGTCGTAAGTTTCTTTGGCGGCTTGCTTATGCTCATCTTCTGAAACATTTTTGGCGCTAATATCACCGGCGTTATAAAAGCCCTTACCACCTTTAAAGAATAACAGCTTGCCTTTATAAACTGGCTCGATGGCTTTAATAAACTTGTGCTCGCCGACTTCCCAATGTTTGATGAACTGGATGTAGGCGACCTTCCAACCGTTGCCAAGCGCCCGAGCCATGAGGCCAACGCTGGCACTGGTTTTACCCTTGCTTTCTCCGGTATAGACAATTACCACTGAATCTTTGGTTTTATAATCTTCAAAGGCCATAAAGACTAGCTTAGACTAATTGCTCAGCAGGCGGCAAATTAAACGTTAGAACACACAGGACACGGGCGAGGCGATCTGCTTCATGAGCCAGTCGTGTGTAGCCTGGGTATTCGTTGCTGAATTGCCGGATAGTGCTAAGTAGCGGGCAGTCCTGATATTGATCAGTAGCATCATACAGCTCGCCTATCTTATCGGTATCGGTTAAGGTGCCGTGGGGTGTTTCAAAAAATTCAGTTTGATAATATTCTTGGACGGCGCGCAGAAGCTGTTCCTGATGGGCTCTGGTTTCCAGTTGAGCATCAACGTGGCGCATGAAAGTAACTGTTGACTCAGAGTGGGGCGCGGTGTCCAGCATGTCGTGGCGTTGTTCCTTTAAAGCCTGTATTGCATCGGAACTTTGCATAAAGCCGGTCTCTTCTAGGACAGCTGTGAGTAGTGCTCTGGGGTCGGCTGAAGCCTCGGTAATGCTCAAGCCTTTAGCAACATCAGCGAGGTGTTCATAATCTGGCTTTACGCCATTGTCCATAGCAAAAAACGGCCCTTCTGGGACGTCGTTGACTAGAGTAAGTTGTGGATTTGGCTCACGACCATCATCGTCATGACATTCGGCTGCGCTCATTAGCATTCCTCCGCTTTTATTATATACATCTAGCGTCTGTAAAGAAAGGGCTAACGCTATATATGGCTGTTATGCGGCAAGGGCGGCGTCAATTTTAGGTCGGTCAAAGCCAACTATTATCTGTCCGCCGATATCGATTACTGGAATTCCCATCTGGTGAGACTTGTCGACGGCTTCGCGGGCAGCGGCTACATCGCGCTCAATATTCTTATCAGTATACTTAACGCCTAATTTATCAAAGTATTGTTTGGCGGCGTGGCAAAAGGCACACCAATCCGCGCTATAAATAGTTACGTCTTTAGCCATAACTCTATTTTACACGGTTTTTGGCTAGACTTGCGAACCATCTTGATTTAACAGGGGTCTGTCTGCTAGACTACCCTTTAGATGATTAAAGCCGCCGGAATCACGACGACTACCTTAGAAGTTCTCTTGGCCCAAGAGGAGGCTTTGTGCTAGGTCTGCTAAATAATTTTGGTGCCGACCTGCACGTTAGCTTAAAGGCCACGGAGCTGTTTCAGCTGGGGCCACTAAAGGTAACTAATTCAATTCTGTATGGCGCCATGACTGCCCTGTTCGTTATGATTTTCATGATTTATGCGGCCCGCAAAATTAAACTGCAACCTGGGAAGGGCGTAGTCACTGGCTTGGTTGACCCAATGGTGGAGTACGTGATCAATCTGTTAGAAGGCCCTTTTGGCTCACGGGAGGCGGCCGCTAGGTTTACGCCGATTTTTGGCGTTTACTTTATCTTTATTATTTTTAGCAATTTATTGGAGCTTGTGCCTTGGGTTGGCGAAGGCATTTATAAAAATACTGGCGGTATTCACGACGCCTTGCTTAGGCCATTTACGGCGGACCTAAACGGCACAATTGCCCTGGCCGTAGTTGCTATTCTGATGGTTCAGTTCCTAAGCGTTAAAGAACAAGGCATCAAAAAGCACTTTCAGCACTACTTTACGGATAAGCCATTTAACCCACTGAACTTTTTTATCGGCATCTTAGAGGTCTTTGGCGAGCTAACGCGTATTTTGAGCCTTAGCCTTAGGCTGTTTCTAAACACTGCTGTTGGTGAGATTTTGATTGTCGTCTTTACCAGCATGATTGTGGCTGAGGGCCGCACGCCGTTTATTGTTATCCCTATTTTTGCGTTCGAAGCCCTGGTAGCTTATATTCAGGCATACGTTTTCACTATTCTGGCCGCCACTTATTTGGGGCTGGCTATTTCCCACAGTGAAGACCATTCATCTGAGACCCCTAGCACTGATAATAAGGTCGAGATTATGTCGGCTAAGGGTGAAACCATTCAAATAAGTTAAACTATAATTTTAGGGATAAGGGAGAAATAGAATGGAAGTAGTAGCAAAAGGAATAATGTTAGGGATCGCATTTGGCTGTGCCGCTATTGGCCTTGGTCTTGTTGGCTCTAACTACATGAAAGCTTTGGGTCGTAACCCAGAGTCAGGTAAGGCTGCCAGCCAGATTATCATCATCGCTGCGATGATTGAGGTTACTGCGCTTTTGGCGTTCTTGCTGGGTGCTTTCCTGCTTAAATAAGCAAATTTAAAGAGGAGTTAGGTTTAAGTGATTGGACTTGTAAACATTTTAGCTGATGCGGCCGCAGAACCGAGCGGTATTGCCGCTTTGGGTCTTGACCCGTTAGCAATCCTGGCGCAAGCCGCCACTTTCCTGCTCCTCTTTTTTGTTGTTAAAAAGTTCGCGCTTAAGAAGATTGTTGATACTTTAGAGGCTCGACGCAAGACTATTGATGACGGTGTGCGGTTGGGTCTAAAAATGGCCGAGGAAAAAGACCAGCTTGATAAAAAAGTTGAAGAAG
>CAZYVW010000059.1:0-4515 GCA_964651645.1 uncultured Candidatus Saccharibacteria bacterium | reverse complement strand
AGTATCTTTGCCATTGCTACTTCAAAACAAAGTTCAAACTTTGTCAGCGGTTTTCTGAGTCCAAAAGACCCAGAATTTGAGAAACTAATTACCGAGGTTAATGACCGCGAGAAAAAAGCAGGTGTAGAATACGGCAGCCAGGCGGGGGGAGATATCTATGACGAACTTACGGGAACGTATTTTGCCAATTCAGACAAGGGCATATATTCAAAAGCCGTCCAAGCAGAGCTAGACGATTATCTTAAAGTTCTAACTACTGCCCAGGTAAAATAAGTATCACCATGAAAAAGTTTAATCTGAACGCTAAAAAAATAATCGTTATGGTCATATTGGCGATAATATTCATTCCCCTTATTGTGGGCTTATTGTTAAACGCGGGGATAATAAAGTCTCCCAGCCCACCAAAAGAACAATCAATTGCAACAATGAAATCACGTACCAATGACCTAGCAAAGTATCTCGCGCCTACAGGTACTTTGACTGATCTTGGCATGACAAGCGAAGCTTGTAACGATACAGAAGATGGTCAATTCTTCTCTACCTGGCATACCCGCCTTGATCCCGGCCGTAGTGTGTCTAGCGGAGATCTTGACCGTGCCGGCGAGTTTTTGACTGGCGAAGGCTTTAAAGAGTCTTACCGCGGCCAGCTTGGTGTTGGGCCTTTCAGACAATGGATAAATAAGAAGGCAGACGAAGAGTTCTATATTGTCATCCAAAGCACCGATAATAAGATAGATATTCGTCCAAACAGTGCTTGCTTTGTTGACGCTAGTAATTCTTAACCTAACCACTATTTTATTCGGCAAATAAGGTCCAATTGATGACTATGGCAGACCAAAAAGTAGATAAAACAGTACACGACGTTGTAATGGTTGGGGCCGGACCTGCATCGCTTACTGCGGCTATTTATACGACTCGTGAGGACATTGAGACCTTGTTATACGAAAAAGGTGTAATTGGCGGGTTGGCGGCGATTACCGACTGGGTAGACAACTATCCGGGCTTTTCTAAAGGCATTGCCGGGCTGGAACTAGCTGAGGAGCTGCGCAAGCAGGCCGAGCGCTTTGGCGCACATATTGAGCTGGGCGAGGTAACAGCCATTCATGATGAAAACGGCCTAAAACGGCTAGAAACCACCGATGGAGACGTTTATGCCCGCGCAGTGCTGATTGCCACTGGCAGTGATTATAAAAAGACCGGCGTACCAGGCGAGGCCGAATATTACGCCCGCGGCGTGCACTACTGCGCTACCTGTGACGGCGCTTTTTACCGCGAAAAGCGTTTAGTGGTGGTTGGTGGCGGCAACTCCGCCGTGCAGGAGACGATTTTCCTAACCCGCTACGCTAGTCATATTGACCTGCTGGTGCGTGGGCCTAAAATGCGCGCCTCAGAAATCCTTCAAGAAGAGCTCAAAAAACACGCTGATAAAGTCACAATCCATATGAATACTACAACTGATGAAATTGTTGGCCAGGAAGGCAAAGTGGTCAAAGTCGTTGGCACGGACTTAATTGCCAATAAAAAAGTGGACTTTCCAACAGACGGTGTGTTTATCTTCATCGGCCTGATGCCCAATACTCAATTTTTAAAGGGCAGCGCCATAGAGCTAGATCCCTTAGGGCTAATTAAGACTGATGTTAGTTTGCAAACCACTATGCCAGGCGTATTTGCGGCTGGCGACGTAAGAAGCAACGCAACTATGCAGATTGCTTCTGCCGCGGGCGAGGGTGCTACTGCCGCACTGATGATCCGCCAGTACTTAGAAAACCTAGAACGCGCCAATCCGCTGACAGCTTAATCTCTTAAGTGCTGCATCTTTTGCGGTACATTGGTGGTAACCCAGATTTCTGGGAAGAAGCGTTTTAGGAATCTGGCAATCCAGGCGTGATTAACGCCAAACACCGCGATATCCTTGCCGGCTTTGCGCGCCTGCCAATAAATGTGCAGACTCAGCAGCCAGTAATGGACATCAATGCCGTCAAAGTTAAGCACTTTAGCTAGGTGTAAACACCTGTTTGCGCTAGTTCGGCCAATTAGCCAAACCGGGACACTAGGAACTTGTTTATGAAACTTGGCCAGCTCAAGCTCATTAAAAGAAATAACTTTTACGTTTTTACTCTTGGAGGATTCCAGAACTTTTGCCAGGGGTTTGGCCCAGCCGCTGCCTTTACCCTCAATAATTAATAAAGTTGTGCCGCTGGCCTCTAAAGCTTCCTCTAGGCTGGGGATAGGCTCGCCGCTGATAGTTGGTAACAATTGCAGTCTGCCCAGGCTAAGCTCTTTAACTTTCCGTGGGTCATTGGCTATGCGCTTTAAGTTGGAATCATGAATAACCGCCAAGCGGTTGCCAGCTGTAATCTGTACGTCAATTTCCACGGCGTCTACACCAACTTCAATAGCTCGCTTAATACCGTAAATCGTATTTTCTGGTCCAAGACTCGGAGCCCCTCTATGGCCGATGACAAACATGGTATAAAGTATAAGGTATAGTTTTATAAAACTAACTAGAAAACTGGAGCATAGATGTCCGACTTTGACGAATTATATGACTGGGGCGTAGCCGGCGAGTATGTTAATAACGTGGTTGAAATCCCTAAAGGCTCAACTATGAAAATTGAATACAGCCGCAAGAACAAGACTTTTGAAGTTGACCGGGTTGAGCCGGCAATTTTTGCCAAACCTACCAACTACGGTTTTATCCCACAAACCTTGGACGAGGACGGTGACGCCCTGGACACCTTGCTGGTTACTGAAGAACCGTTGCCAACTGGCGTGGTTTTAAAGACGCGCGTTATAGGCTACATGGATTTTGAAGACGACGGTGAAAACGACCACAAAATTGTAGTAGTCCCAGAAGACGACCGCCAAACTGGTGACGCCATTAAATCGCTTGATGATTTGCCCGAGCAATGGAAGAACCAAGTTGCTCACCACTTTAACCACTACAAAGACCTCAAGAAACCAGGCAGTACTAAAGTTCGTGGCTGGGGCAATGCCGATGCAGCTTGGAAAGTTATTGCCGAGTGTGTCGAACGCTTTAAGAAATAAGAATGAAAAAATTTGTTCCCGATGATGCCGTTTTAATCCCTGACGTTGCTCAAAAAGTTTTTAGTGGGCAAATCTTTGACGTCTACCAATGGCCGCAGAAAATGTTTGATGGCTCTGACTCAACTTTTGAAATGCTCCGGCGACCAGACACCGTCACCGTTATGGGCATCACTGACGGAAAAATCATTGTTATTGATGACGACCAGCCACACACAGGCATGCGTAAAGGTTTTCCTGGTGGGCGGGTTGATGCAGGCGAAGAAGTTCTGGTTGCTGCCAAACGCGAAATGAAAGAAGAAACAGGTTACGAGTTTAATACGTGGAAACTTATCAAAGCTTGGCAGCCTCATCCCAAACTGGAGTGGTTTATTTATATGTATGTGGCAACCGACGGTCAAAAGGTGACTGATCCGCACCTGGATGCCGGTGAGAAGATTAATGTTGAATTGCTTGATTTTGAAGCGGTAAAAAAACTGGCTATTACAAAAGCTGGTTACTTAGGTGAAAGCAAGGAAATCTTTGAGGGCCTAGACAATCTTGAACAGCTCCTGGCATTACCTGAATTCAAAGGCCAAGAAATAGACCGATGAACCAAAGTAGCGATGCTTTACTACAAGCCAAAGATGCCATTTGTAAAATACTGGATGAATTAAAACCAGAACTGATGAAGCACTTTGGGAAAATAGAATTTGAAGACAAGCCCGACAATACCCTGGTTACTATCCTAGATAGGAAAACAGAGGAAGAACTTCATGCGCGACTGCAAAAATTTGATAGCAGCATTGGCTTTGTGGGTGAGGAGACCGGCAGCCACAACCCGGGCAATACGTTTTGGTTGGTAGACCCGATAGATGGCACGGAACAGTATGTGCGTGGCGAGCCGTTCTGCTCTAATATGGTAACTTTGATTGATAACGGTCAGCCGGTCTTGGCTGTGATTAATGAATTCGCCGCCAACAAGTGCTACTGGGCCATTAAAGGCGGTGGGGCATATTGTAATGACAAGCGCATAAAAGTAGGCAACCGTCCGCTCAACAGGGCAATGATTGAATTAGAAACCAAAGCCTACGAACCAAGCGGCATAGCTATGCTGCAGGCCATCAGAAAACCCATCTTTAGCGCAATCAATTTTGCCGCTTCCGGTCATTCTTTCGCGGGAGTTGCCCGGGGCATGTACGAAGCCCGCATTGTCTATAACGGCTATGGCAAAACTTGGGATTTTGCCCCAGGGTGTTTGCTTGTCAGTGAAGCAGGTGGCAAAGTTGCTAACATTGGCTCTGACAACTATGACTACCAGAATCTGGAGCTTATAGCCGCTAGTCCTTCGGTATTTGATGAATTACAAAAAATCGCAACCCAGGTTGCAAGCCAATACTAGAATAGCTACAATAACACCTGAAACTACTAATGCTTTAAGTTCGGGGGTGGTTAGCGCATGAAAACACAAATTGCCATAAATGGTTTTGG
>CAZYVW010000058.1:0-4573 GCA_964651645.1 uncultured Candidatus Saccharibacteria bacterium | reverse complement strand
AAAAATCGGTATGCGCGATGGTCTACGCGCCATTTGGGAAATCATTTACTACAATGTGGCTGTCCGCAAACAAAAATAGCTAAGAATCACTGCGTACAATCAGTAACTCAACGCTTTGGGCAGTATAAACTGTTCCGCTATAATGCAGCTAGGTTTATAGAACTGCTCATGAACGCGCGATTTAGATAATTCCATAATAATGAATCATAATTTAACTGACCAAACATCGTATGATAGCCTAATCCGCCAGGCTGAAGTTCTTGGACGATATTTTCTTAAAAAGCATCCCACCGACAAGATTAAGCATTTGTATGCTGAGATAATTGGTAAGTCGAAAGGACTCAGCCGGCAGGATCAAAGACTTTTATTGTTTGCTACAAAACATCACCGGAGTCTTGGCTTAATTGACGCTGGTTTAGCCCTGATGAGACCAGATTCAGAAGTTCGGCGACGATTGTACATAATGTTTGCGCTGCTTGAAGCTTCACCTGACTATTGTGATTATTTTTTGCCGAAAAAACGCGGCCCTTTCTACCTTTTTATTATAGTTTGGGCTGGTCTTAGCGCACTTTTTAAAGCGGCGGTGGGTTGCCTGCTCGTAAAGGCTCTGGTCTAGATGCGTTCTTTTGACTACATAGTCGTTGGTTCGGGCTGTACCGGAGCTATGGCAGCCCAAACGCTGGCTGAAGCAGGCCTTCAGGTAGCAATTCTAGATGGAGGCTTGGAGAACAAGAATTATGCGGACGCCATCCCCGACCAGGATTATCTTACTCTGCGGCGAACCGATCCCAATCAGTACAAGTACCTGATCGGTAACAATGCTGAGGGGCTTGGCTGGGGTAAAGTGGGCAAAGCAGAGCAAATAACGCCGCCACGGCAACATATTATCCAGCTTGTCGACAAGTATCTGCCGCTCGATTCAGACACATTTTCGCCCTATGAAAGCCTAGCGTACGGTGGACTGGGAACCGGCTGGGGGCTCGGCTGCTGGGAATACTCTAAAGCGGAAGCGGAGGCCGTTGGGCTTGAATATAATCAGCTTGAGGCAGCCTATAATTTAGTTGCGGACCGGATTGGAATTAGCGCTACGCGTGATGACGCCGTTGCTTACACAATTGGTTCCCTGCAAAATTTCCAGCCTTCGGCTGAGCTGGATCGTAATCATCGTCTTATATATAAGAAATACTTAGCACATAAAAATACTTTGGCGCGTAAAGGTTTTGTGATGGGGCGAGCACCCCTGGCTCTATTAACTCAAGATAAAAATAGCCGAAGTAAATATTCATACAAGGATATGGATTTTTATTCAGACAACAACCATAGTGCCTGGCGGCCATGGATGACTGTTGATCAACTAAAAAAGTTGTCTAATTTTAGCTATATCGGCAATCAACTAGTGCTTCAATTTCAGGAAACGGCTCAAGGTATCATAGTCGATTGTCTGGATTTAAAGACAGAATCGCGTTCACAGTTCCAGTGCAAAAAACTAATTCTGGCGCCCGGAGTTCTTGGCAGCGCCAGAATTGTATTGCGCTCGCTTTCGAGTGGTTCTACAAAACTACCCTTGCTCTGCAACCCCTATTCTTATGTGCCCTGCATTCAACCCCGTTTGCTCGGCCAGGCAGCGGAAGAGCATAAACTTGGCTTTGCCCAACTCTCGTTTTTCCTCGACGAAGAACAGAATAACTTTGGTGCAGCCATGGCTTCTTTATATAGCTACCAGTCATTAATGCTTTTTAGAATCGTTCGTCAAGTACCACTAAATTTTGGCGATGCCCGCAAACTTTTACAGTATCTAATTTCAGGTCTATTGATTATGGGTATCCACCAACCGGATAAAATATCGCCTGATAAATACCTCAGGCTGGTTGATGACACCAACAGCCCGACGGGTGACAAATTGAGGGTTGCATACAATCTCACTGAAGAAGAAAGAAGCGCCCAAAGACGCCACGAAAAGAAATACTTTAAGGCAATGAGAAGCTTAGGAGCCTTCCCGATTAAACGAATTGATCCCGGTGCCGGCGCAGCTATTCACTATGCCGGCTGTCTACCCTTTTCCAAGCAGTCTGAACCATTTCACGTCAGCCCCACCGGCCGGCTTCATGGTACCAAGCAAGTCTATGTAGCTGACGGTTCCGGCTTCAAGTACCTGCCGGCGAAAGGCTTAACTTTTAGCTTGATGGCCAACGCCCACTTAGTAGCTAAGGCGGTCTTGCAAGATGTCTAAAACAGTACTGATTACCGGCGCCAGCGGCTTTGTCGGTTCAAATCTCATTAAACACTTCGCCGAAAAGGGCTGGCAGGTTAAAGCACTGGTGCCGGCTTATGAAAAAGTTCATGTAAAACCGGCTAGTTTTGTGGAATATCAGATCAATAAACCATTTGACGAAACCGTCTTCGCGGACGCTGATTATTTGATCCACCTGGCTTACATGAAGAAAGATAGGCAAAACCCGGATGCTTTCGAACAAAATGTCGAGGGCGCCAAAAAGCTACTGGCGATTAGCCGTAAACATAAACTCCAAAAAAATATCTTTATGTCGAGCATGTCAGCGCAAGAGGATGCCTTGTCTACTTATGGAAAACAAAAACTGGCAATCGAGAAAATTTTTAACGGAACGAATGATGTCGTTTTGCGATCAGGGTTGGTGATTGGCCGGGGAGGACTTATGAAAGAGACAGTTAAGTTTATGCGCTCCAAGCGTGTAGTGCCGTTAATTGACGGCGGCCTTCAGCCGCTTCAAGTAATTTCTATTTACGATTTGGTAACCATCATGGATAAAATGCTGGGGAATAATCTGTCCGGTAACTTTACGATAGCCAACCCGAATATTTACAGCTACAGGCAGTTCTACCAAACTATTGCTAAGCAACTGGGTATTAAAGTTGTATTTGTGCCATTACCTTTTATTATTCCACATCTGGCTATCCGAACAATCCATCTACTACACTTACCACTCAACATCACTGAGGATAATTTATTAGGCTTAAAGAAATTACGATCGGTTGATACAAATCCAGATTTGCGAAGAATCGGCATTGAGCTTGATAGTCTGGAAGTTATGCTTCCAAAATTGCGGATTAAGGATATTTGACATGTCTCTTTTGCAACGACTGTTAGCCCGTAAAGAAACCCGCTATTTATTATCCGGATTGACTAGTGAGTTAATTGAATACTTGAGTTTCCTGTTACTGCTGTTTACGACAGACAGATTAGTAGCTTCTAATTCAATCAGTTTTTTACTAGGAATTGCCGCCGGCTTCTGGCTTCACAAGCACTGGACATTTGGTGGCCAGCATTTACTCAAAACCCGTTACCAAGTTGGAATGTACAGCTTAGTAGCGACTTTCAACTTTGTTATGACTAATGTTCTGGTTGGGGTAATGGTTAATGGATTAGGCTGGGTCGCTTTTGCAGCCAAGTTACTGACTATGGGCATAATAGCTTGTTGGAGCTATTTGCTGTTCAATAAAATAATCTTTCGGTATCGTTAATTATTTTTTCGTTTGTGTCTTGGTTAGTATGTTTTGATTATGCGAATTCTGCTCAGCTTCAAGTATCGATAAACGGCGCGATAGATTAACAATCTTAGCCTGATCATCTCGGCGATGAAAGTAATTCATCAAGGACGATGCGAAAACCATGATGGTTACTCCGTAAAGCAGTAGGTCGGCCCCTCTGCCTACCCCAACGGCGTGAGCCAGATCATTCGTTGTGTCAGGAAAGATGATGGCAATCACGGCGAGTCCAAAAACCAACAAGACGCCGATTTTACCCCAAGCCCGGGTACTATTAGAGCTCCGCTGCCTTAAAAACCACAGCAGGAGTGCACATATCAAAACTATCAGAATAATACGGATAATCATTTTTGCGACCTGTTGAGCAATAGCTCTATTAAGATATTAACGGAATTCAGGGCTGACTGACCTTTATTTCGTGAATAATCGGTGTAATGCACGGTTACCGGCACTTCCTGGTAGTGCCAATTGTCCCTACCGACTTTATCAATGATTTCTGAGGCGTGCGCCATACCTGTCATTGTTATATCCAATTGCTGCGCAAAATTACGATTGAAAACGCGCAGGCCATTATGTGTATCAGTAAGTTTAACGTCGCTAAAGATATTAGTAAATTTGATTGCCAACCTTAGTAGCAGTTTTTTGGTTGGATTAATATCCTGTGCTTTACCCAAAAACCGGGAGCCTAAAACAATATCGAGATTCTGGTGTTTGAGTGTTTCCAGCATGTGTTTGACATCATTTATGTCGTGCTGGCCATCGGCATCAAAGGTTGCAAAATATTGTATCCCCGGAATTCGCAAAGCCATTTCCAAACCAGTTTGCAAAGCTGCACCCTGTCCTATATTCATAGGATGCTCTATTAGTAAGGCTCCAGTTTTAATAATCTCAGAGGCTGAATTGTCCGTGCTGCCATCATTAACGCAAATCACTACCGGATAATGCTCTAAAACTTCTTCCACGACTTTACGAATCACGCTTCCCTCGTTATAGACAGGAATGATTACGCAGGTGTCTTGCTCCATTGGTGAGCATTGTAGCACGTAGGTGT
>CAZYVW010000057.1:0-4579 GCA_964651645.1 uncultured Candidatus Saccharibacteria bacterium | reverse complement strand
TCGCGGAACCACTTCTCATAATGCTGGCTTTCTGGCTGGCGCTCCGGGTAGCGAAACCGGCTAAGCAAAATTTTGCCATCAATCATCAGGCAGCAGTCGGTAGCAAAAACCATGTCTGGCAGGCCTTTTACAGGGGTAATCAGTTCCACATTCCAGCCTAAATTAGCGGTGTAGATTTTGCGCAAGTCTTGCCATTGGGCCAAGGCACTCTGCGGATTAACCGGGTTACCCTTCTCATTCATCCACTCGTTAATTTCGTATTCAATATCAAAGAACGTTGGTGGACACATCAGTATTTGTTTTGGCATTCTATTTATTGTAAACCACTTAGTTACCAAAGAAGGGTAAGAAATTCTTGACTACGAGCGCTGCGCGCAGGAGCTCGTTCCGAGCACAGCCAGCCGAGTAGCCAACCCTGCCGAAGGAGGGGTTGACACGAATTAACAGAGTGATTATTATTAGCACTCTAAGCATTCAAGTGCTAAGTTTTAGAAAAAGGGAGAGTAAATATGAACATCCAACCACTAGCTGATTACGTAGTTGCCAAGGCCGAAACCGCCGAGACCAAGACCGCCAGCGGTTTATATTTGCCGGGCGGCGCCCAGGAAAAGCCTAAAACTGCCAAAATTGTGGCCGTCGGACCTAAAGCTAACTCCGTTAAGGTCGGCGAGCGGATTATCTACAAGAGTTACTCTATGACCGAAGTCAAAGTCGGCAAAGACGACTATATTTTGATTAAAGAAGAAGACATTTTAGCGACGGTGAAGGGATAAAACATGGCCAAGAAAGTATTTTATGACCAAGACGCTCGTACCCGGCTACTAGGCGGCGCTAAAATTTTATACGAAGCTGTTAAAACAACCATGGGCCCGAAAGGTCGCAATGTGGTTATCTCCAAGAGTTACGGTGCACCGACGGTAACCCATGACGGCGTAACTGTGGCCAAAGGCGTGGAATTGGCGGATGTTGACGATGAAACTCTAGGTTACAAAGTTGGCGCCGAGCTAATCAAGCAAGCCGCATCCAAAATGAACGATGTAGCCGGCGATGGCACGACAACTGTGACAGTTTTGACCTACCACATCTTAAATGAGGCCAATAAACTGATTGCCGCCGGCCATAACCCAATGCAACTGCGCAAAGAACTGGAAACCGCTGCTGAGGGTGTGCTGGCTAAACTAAATGGGCTGAGCGAGGATATCAAAAACAACCCCCGTCGCGTGGCCGAAGTGGTCACGATTAGCGCTGGCGACCCAGAAATTGGCAAATTGATTGCCGGGATTATTGAGAAAGTCGGCAAAGACGGCGTTGTGACGGTTGAGGAAGGGCAGGGGCTGGAGATGGAGAGCGAAGTCGTGGAAGGCTTTACCTTTGACCGCGGTTTTATTAGTGCCCTGATGGTCACCGATACCACCCGCATGGAAGCCGTTTACGACAAGCCGGCAATCGTGATTACTGATAAAAAGATCAGCTCTGTTCAGGAGTTCTTGCCGCTACTAGAAAAACTGGCCAACGCCGGCAAAAAAGACCTAGTTCTGATTGCTGAGGATGTTGAGGGTGAAGCCCTGGCCACATTGGTGCTTAACCGCTTAAAAGGCGTCTTTAATACCGTGGCTATCAAGGCTCCGGCCTTTGGTGAGCGAAGAGCCGAAATCCTAGAAGATATTGCTATCCTAACCGGCGGCCAGGTAATTAGCGAAGAACGAGGCATGAGCTTTGACGATGTCGAGCTGGACAGCGTCGGCAGCGCCCGCAAAGTTATTGTTACCAAGGACGAAGCCACAATAATTGAAGGCAACGGCAAGCCGTCAGCCTTAAAAGCTAGGCTGTCAGAGATTGCTAGCCAAATTAAAACTGCCACTAGCGAGTACGACCGTGAAAATTTAGAAAAGCGCCGGGCTGCTCTGCAAGGTAAGGTAGCCGTAATTAAAGTTGGTGGGGCTACGGAAACCGAGATTGAAGAAAAGAAATTCCGGGTAGATGACGCCGTGCACGCCGTTAAGGCGGCACTGGAAGAAGGCATTGTACCGGGCGGCGGAGTTACCCTAGTTGACTTGTCTAAGAGTGTGGACGCCAGCCAGTCTGACGGCGCGGCCATTCTAAAAGACGCTTTGAAGGAACCATTCAAACAATTAATGGCTAATGCCGGGCTTAACCCGGATCTGAAGCTAGAAAAAGTCTTAGAAGCCAAAAAAGGCCAAGGCTTTGACGTTAATCACCCCGCTAAACTGGCAGACATGAAGGCCATCGGCGTTGTAGACCCAACTCGTGTAGTAAAAGGCGCCATCCAAAACTCTGTATCTGTTGCCGGAACTTCTATGACCATGGGTGCGCTAATTGTAGATGTGCCAGAAAAAACTGCCTCATCTCCATCTTCAGACATGGATATGAGCGGTATGATGTAACAAACGGAGACTAGAGTACAGAAAATGGAATAAAAATAGAGCCATGCAGGCTCTATTTAATATCCAGGCTCTTTGGTGTCTAGTTTCTAGCTTTCGAGGTTGCCGCCGTAAGGGCTGGAGCCGTAACCAGCGTTAGCAACCTTGTGATTACCGCCGTGACCGCTCATGCCGTTCAGCATCTTGAAGACAGAAGAGAAGCCAAAGACGGCTAATAGCCCAACGCCAACGGTCTTTAAAAAGTCCTGGCGGGACATTTCTTTCTGCAACAATTCATCGACTTGTTTATACATTTTTTTATTTTCTTTTTTGATTTTTATCGAACTAAATCAAGCTTATGCTAGATAAAAACCATTGTCAAGTCCGCTTTTAGCGATCTTGGCTACCCGCTGGCAGTGCTCTTAAGCAAGCTCCTGCGCGCTGCGCTCGTAGTCAAGCGATTTAACTAGCTGTTCTTGATTAGACAGTACTTACGGGACGGATGTCGTTCCAACGAGCCATACTTGGTCTCTGGCGATAGACAATTGGTCGGCGCTGAATTGGGCGGCTGCGACGAAAGCGGTTAACTAGCTCAGACTGTACTGGAGCTACGTCCGGCTGGATAATCGTACCAATCGTCCCGGTTGTTGCCGGTGTCGCCGAGGCTGGCGGCAAATCAGATGGTTTGATAACTAAGGCAGGGATGAGTGGTTTAGCAGGTAAGGGCAAAGCCTCCACCAGCTTGGCTTGGGCCCGTCTTTCAAGCCGTTCGGCTCGCGCCACTGCGTCGCGTTTTTCTAGGCGCCGGCGCTCGTGCGGACGGCGATGGTTTTGTAGCCAAACTAGCACAATTCCAAACTGATAAACGGCAATAATCGGTCCGGCAATAATCGTTTGGTTAAAGATATCCGGCGTTGGTGTAATAATCGCCGCCGCAATAAAGGCGCCCAGGACCACATAGCGCTCAATTTTTAGCAGCTTCATTGGTTTAAGCGGCGTAATGCGGTTGATAAACATCAGCACCAGTGGAATCTGGAACAACGCCGCCGAGCCAATCAGATAAATTGATACGAACGACATAAATTCCTGAATGGTAAACAGCGGTTTGACTTGGTCAGTTGTAAACTGGTGAGCTAGAAAGTGCAAAGCTGCTGGCAGGCCAATAAAGTAGCCAAAACACAGGCCCATGCAAGCCAGGAATATAGAGAATATGCTGCTGCGGACAATAAATTTACGGGCACTTTTGGGGATCAGCGGCTGCATGTAGCGGAACAGCTGGTACATAATTACCGGAATGCTCAAAACTACTCCAAAGTAGATACAAATCTGGAACAAAAAATTAATCCCGCCTCCCGGGGAAGTGTAGATAAATTGCTGACCGGCGGCCGGCTTTAAGAGTACCGTAATCAGCTTTTGCTGGATACTATAACCAATACCGCCAAACAACACTAAAGACAGCGCCACATAAGAGAGGCGCCGTCTTAGCTCATAGAGGTGTTCAACGAAAGGTAATTTATCTTTGCCGCTAAGCGCTTGGTGTTTTGGTGTCGTTTTTGTCTTCTTTTTTGTCATTTTTGCCACCACTCATTCCCTTACGCAATTCGCTCATTGACTCGCCAATGCCACGAGACAACTCAGGCAGTTTTTTGCTTCCAAACAGCAATAGAGCAATAAACAGGATTATTAATAGTTCTGGAGCCCCAAGGTCCAAAAAGCCTAGTGTTGATACCATGTGTTTTTTCCCTCACTTGTTTTTAAATAATTCAAGGATAAGTATGCTACGATATTTGTTATAAAGCAATAGCATTTATTCGGGGATTTTGCCATGAAACAAACATTTAACTTGTACACTTTTGCGGTCGCCTACGGGGGCGGTGTTTACGGCGCTTGTGTTTATAGTGCAACCAGTACCGACACAACTTGTGCGGCTAATAATGCCGGCGGCTCGGTCAATTCCACCCTAGTAAACACTGGTACCGGCATTGCTATCGCCGTTGCCCTGGCCGCGGCGATTATCTTTACAGCCTTGTTTATTCGGATGATTAAAAAGAAGAAACAAAACAAAAACGGCAACAGTACTCCAGCTGCCTAGTTTTTGCTGAGGTTTTGCTACAACTTCCTAAAGGTTAGGGGAGACGGTTAGTAAACAGGAGTGTCAAAATAAAAATGACAAAGTTATATATATGTAGAAACTGTCA
>CAZYVW010000056.1:0-4718 GCA_964651645.1 uncultured Candidatus Saccharibacteria bacterium | reverse complement strand
CGTACCAATCGTCTTGTTGCCAACCCGGCTCGCCTAAAATTTTGGTATAAAATTCCCCCAGCTTCTTTGGGTCTTCGGTCCCGAGCATTACTCCGGTTAGCTTCATTTAGGCCTCCTTCTTAGCTTCAATATTAATCATCCAATCGATCCCAAATTGATCGGTCAATACCCCAAAGGTATCACCCCAAAATTCGGTTTTGAGCGGATAGTTTACTTTTCCATTAGTACTCAAAGTATCAAAGATTTGCCTAAGTTTTGGTTCGTCTCCACCACTTAATGATAGGGCTATCTTACCGGCACCCAGGCTACTCCCATCCATATTATCGCTCGCCATGAAGGTCATCTCCCCTTCTAAACGCGCATGCATTATCTTGTCTTTCATGTCCTCCGGTGCCGATGGGTCGGCCTCCCCCCGGGGTTGAAGTGATAACTCGCCACCAAAAATGCCTTTATAAAATTCCATAGCTTGTCGGGCATTACCGGAAAAGAATAGATATGGCTCTAAGCTTATTTTTGTCATAATAACACCTCGCTTAATGACTTGATTATCTGCCTCAAACGAAGTTATTGCTAGCTTAAGCGCTAAGACGACAACTAACCCATAGCCGAAGCGAAGCGGCTGGTAGGGTGGAGTAGCGTTAGCCTTTGCGGGCTCGGGCAAAACTAAACAGGGTGAGAGCTAGTACAAGACCGGCAGCCAGGATTACAAACGGTAAGGCATATCCGGCAATCAAGCCAAACACCGAGAAAGCGTAGGCTGTAAGCAAGCTGGAACGTAGCATGTCGCCTTGGAACAATACATTTTTGAGAGCGGCTAACTTGGCATCTTTGGGGTTGGCTTGGGCAGCTGTGCTGATTTCGGCGTAGGTCTTACCCCCCGAAGATTTCATCATGTGAACCCAAATGAATTCATCGGCATAGGCCTTGGCTTTAACTCCATTATCTACTGGTTGTCCGCCGTATTTTTGCAAGGTAGGAAATTCTTTGGCATCCAGACCAGCCGAGCCGGCGGCCGGAAAACTAATCTTTTCCTGTACCAGCTGACTATGGACCTGGCTGTTGGCAAAGTCGCGTCCAGCTTTTACCCCGACTACGGCGGCTATTAAAACAGCCGTGAGTGCCAAGCCAAAGACACCGAGCAAGTTATAAAATGTAGTTTGCGGCACAGCCTTAGCCATAATTGTAGTCCTTTTTATTTTGCGAATATGGGCTTATTATAGCACTTTACCATAACCAGTATGTGATTTTTGTCACACTGTGGTTATGGTAAAAAAGCTTAGGTTCCTAAGGCATGTCGGATAGTCGCTAAAACCCACAGCACTATGATGTCCGCTCCCAAAGCATACAGAAAAACCTTAGTCCCGGTGATTAAACCGAGTACAACTAGAATGACGGCTGCCCCACCCATTATGGATAGAAGGGCTACAAAAGCCCCACCTTTATCCACATTAGTGGCCCCAAACGCGCACATTCCAATACCGACCAAACCCAAGGCCAGCACTCCTAAGCGCGTATTGGAAAGCCAGCCTTGCCAACCCCTAGCGGCCGCATATGTTAATGTTCCCGCCGCTCCGGCTAAGACGGTAGTGGCGGCGTCTCTGTACGACAAGTCCATTTCAATAGCCCCCTTTTATAGCTCCATAATGAACGAGACTATCCAAGACTTCAGCGATTTGCATCACATTAATTTTGTGATAAAGGCTATTCCCCTTACCCCTGGCTGCAGTGCGGGCGTAAGAGACGACGTCTTTAGTGGGGATAATTCGAGAGCGCTTTTTAGATCCAACCGGCAAACCCGTCGGCAAAAGGTACCCTTGCCAAGTCCCCTCCCCTACATTGAGCTCTAAATACTGCTCATCGGCCAGTTGCGGCTCATCTTCTACGTCGTAAATACGGTAAGCTCCTGTAGCTAAAATGTGGTCAGTTTTATGTGGATTATGCGAACCGACCAAAATCTCCCCCATACTGGAGGCTTGTACCCAGGCATAAGTCGAGTCATCCAAAGTTAATATTTTGACATGCCCTTGGTTTCGATCAGTTTATAAGAACCTTTTTGCAATACAGTAATCGTATTAATAAAATAAGCCGAACGATCAAAGCTCTTTGCCTAAGCAAAGCTCTAGTTTTGTGATATCAGGTATTCTAATGTGCTTATTAACAACCTCGATTAGCCCCTCTTCTTTAAGCTTGTGCATCTCGCGATTGACCGTTTCCCGAGACAGGCCAGCCCGGGCGCCAATATCGGATTCATTGAGTTCTATCTCAAAAATGCCATTTTTGTTAACCCCAAAGCGTCGGTATTCTATCAATATTTCATATAAGACCCGGCTTTTGGCGGTGCTGGCCATTAAATGCACCATTCGCTGTAATATACCATCGGTTCCCCGGTAGACCCTGGCAAGTAAGTCGTAGAGAACATCGGGGTTATCTTTAATAAACTTCACGACTTTATCGATAGAGGCTTTACGCAGCTCAACATCTGAATCGGCTTCATAAAAGTACTCGTTTGAGTTGCGGTTAATGGCAAACGACATTGGGAAAAAGGCTGGTGGTTTAAAAACGTTGAGTACTACTTCGTCCCCGCGATAGGTTAAGTCGTATTTTTTGACTTTGCCAGATTCGAGCTTAAGAATACTATCCGGATCATCACCGGCATGTATTAGAATTTGACCTTTTTTGAATTTGCGTACCGGGAATTGCTCGAAAAAGTCAGCTATTTTTTGGGCAACATCTGATTCCATGTATGTGGTATTTATGGGCTTAGTATAGCACTTTTGGGTGATTATTATCACTGTGCTTCTTATGAAGTTACTGACATAATAGTGATATATGCATGCAGCGATAAAAATTACCGAATTGGACAAAAGCTACGGCTCAAAACCAGCCCTCAAAAAATTGTCTTTAAGGGTTGGCCAGGGTGATATTTTTGGGTTTTTAGGTCCAAACGGGGCCGGAAAAACCACTACTATTCGCTGCATGATGGATTTTATTCGCCCCAACAGCGGAAGGATTGAAGTGTTTGGGCTTAATTCGCGATATGACTCCGAAAAGGTCAAACGGTTGGTGGGCTACCTTTCGGCCGAGGGCCAGTTATACCAAAAATGGAATGCCCAAGATCATATCAAGTTTGTCGATCGGATCAGAGGGGGGGTGAAAGACGCTTCTGGGTTTATGGCAAGGCTTGACCTGAATCCCAAAACTCCTACTCGCCAGCTGTCGACCGGCAATAAACAGAAACTAGGCCTAATAATGGCACTGATGGGCCAGCCAAAGTTACTGGTTCTGGATGAGCCCACTCAGGGATTGGACCCGCTGTTGCAGCTCGAAATTTACGCGATTCTAAAAGAATATGTGGCAAGTGGCGGAACGGTTTTTCTATCTTCCCACAACTTAAGCGAAGTGGAGCGAATTTGCAAAAACGTGGCAGTTATTAGAGCTGGCAGCATTGTGGCCAGCAAAAGTATGGACGAGATTAGAGCCATTAAAGTCCACCTTGTAAATGCCAGCTTTTCTGGGAAGTTGCCAGATCGTATCTTAGGCCTGCCCGGCGTGGAAGTTACCGGCCAGCACGGCAGTCAGGTTTTTATGCGAGTGAAGGGAGATATTAATCCGTTAGTGGCTGAACTAGCCAAAAATAAAGTCGTTGGCCTAGAGATTACACATGCTCCGCTCGAGGATGTTTTTATGGAATATTATAAGAGGGCCGCATGATACCAATATTGCGTAAGGAATTTGCTTCCAAGCGAACATCTCTAATAGTTTATTGTTTGGTTATTATTGGCTTAACCTGGATGTATGTGGCGCTTTTTCCCACAATTCAAGCACAGTCCGAATCCCTAACAAAAACATTACGATCAATGGGTCCAGCGCTCAAAGCTTTTGGAATTGATCAAATAAGTTTTAATACGCTTGAACGGTTTCTATCAATTGAGCTCTTTGGCACAACTTGGCCTTTGTTGGCAATCACCTTTGCGATGGCTCGAGCCGGAGCGGCCTTGAGTGGCGAAATCGAAAAAGGCACTATGAGCATTTTACTGTCCCAGCCTGTCAAGAGGACCGGCATCTACTTGGGTCAGTACCTCTCTGGACTGTTAGCTATTCTGGCCTTCGTTTATATAACAATTTTTGCTGCCATACCAATTGCGGCGATATACAATATTGGCTTTCATGCCCAGAACTTCGCTATCTTGGCCGTACTAAGCCTCCTGTTTGTTTGGGCGATTTATAGCCTATCAATGCTTTTTTCGGCGATGCTTAACGAAAAGGGCAAGGTCTACCTCTCTACCGGAGGGCTGCTAGTCTTAATGTACGTGGCAAACATTGTAGCCGGCTTAAATAATAAGCTTGACTGGCTCAAGTACAGTTCATTGTTCCACTATTTCAGTGCCTCTAGCGCTTTGGCGTCGAATAGCGTGGAGGGGATATCATATGTAGTTTTAGGTGGCATAATTATTGGCTCTACACTGGCGGGGTTATGGTGGTTTAACCGACGAGATATGGCTGTCTAGCTTCACTTCTCAATAAAATTAACGTTATTATAAAGCTTTAAGCTCCTAACGTTTGATACAATTAGGACCTAATGGAGGTCCAAAGGATGCAAAAGATAACCCCGTTCTTATGGTTTAACGATAACGCCGAAGAGGCCATGGAATTTTACACTTCGGTTTTTAAGGATTCTAAGATAGTTAGCATTGCCCGCTATCCCGATGGGCCGCTCG
>CAZYVW010000055.1:0-4772 GCA_964651645.1 uncultured Candidatus Saccharibacteria bacterium | reverse complement strand
ATTGAAACGCAAGATAAGGAAATAAGCCCGGAAGTCATAAAAGATTTACAGCGTAGCACTAACCACATGGTCAAAAAAGTTACTGAAGATCTGGAGGACAATGCCTATAACACCGCCATTGCCGCTGCCATGACAGCCGTTAACGAATTATATAAGCTCAAAACTGAAGAGTTTGGCAAAAGCCAAGTCTGGCAAGAATCTTTAGAAGCTCTGGTTGCGTGCGTAGCGCCCTTCGCGCCGCACGTGACTGATGAGTTGTGGCAAGATTTGGGTCATAGCACTTCCATTCATAAAGACAGCTGGCCAAAGTGGGACGAATCTTTGTTAGCTACAGACACAATCACAATCGTAGTGCAGGTAAATGGCAAAGTCCGGGCCAACATTGAAATGCCGGCCGGCAGTAACGAGGACGTGGTCAAGACAGCCGCCAAAACAGACACTAAAGTCGCAGCATTTTTAACTGGCGAACCTAAAAAAGTCATTTACGTTTCCGGCAAGCTAGTTAACTTTGTCGTCTAAAGTTGAGTTTTAAGCTGTTTTACGCTAGTATATGGGCAAGTTTAGTAATAAATGTAAGGAGTAGGTTTACTAATGGGCAAGCCTAAGAAACGAACTAGTTCCCGCCGTACAGGCACTCGCCGCAGCCACCTTGTAGTAAAGTTGGCACGGAAGGTTAATGCTACGTCACCTGTAAAGGCTTACACAACCCGCCGGGAATCCGGCAAAAACGCATAAGTTCCTTTGTTTTTACGCGGAAAGGAATAATTTTAACAAATGAGCGCTAATCGTCACCTTGGCCGAATTGTCGCCCTGCAAACTTTATACGAGCAGGACTTTCGTTTGAGTTTGGGTGATAAGAAGTTTGTGCTGGAGGAAGTCCTCCAGCGTAACATTAGCCGCTACAAAGAAGTTCTAGACGACCATAAGTTTATAGAGGAGCTGGTATATGGAGTAACCGCCAAGCTTACTGAACTAGACAAGATCCTACAACCGGTTGCCCCGGAATGGCCGCTAGACCAAATCAACCGGATTGACCGCGCAATCCTGAGAATTGGCGCCTATGAGCTCTTACACGACAAGTCCGCGCCGCCCAAAGTTGTCATTAACGAAGCTGTGGAGCTAGCCAAAAGTTTTGGCGGCGACAACTCATCCAAGTTCGTCAACGGTGTGCTGGGCACAGTTTACAAGCAAGTCACTAAACCAGAACCAAAGAAAGAGAAACCACGTGGTAAAAAGACCTAAGCCAATCCAAGGCTTCAAAAAATTTGTTGGCAAGCACCGGCCAACTATTAAAGAAGTTGTACGCGAGCCAACCGCCGGCGGCGTGGTATTCCGCCGTAACCCAAAAAACAAGAACAGCATTGAAATTTTGCTGATTCAAGACGCCAAAAACCGCTGGACAATACCAAAAGGCCATATAGAAGAAGGCGAGTCCGCCCGCCAAACGGCCGAGCGCGAAATCCGCGAGGAAACTGGACTGCAAAAAATGCAAGTTATGAACTGGCTGGGCAAAATTAATTTTCAATACCGCCGGGCTTCCAGCCTAGTGCTGATGACCACCGAGATTTTTCTGGTCCGCGCTCACGGCGACACCAATGCACTGAAGCCAGAGGACTGGATGAACGGCATAAAGTGGTTTTCGTCCAACCAAGCGCTTGATAAAATTGAGTACGAAGACATTGGCAAAATAATTCTCTTGGCATTAAATAAAATTCGCCAGTCAAATTCATAATGGATACAAATTTATATCAAGATTTTGCAGTAAAGAGCCTAGGTGGGCCGTTTAAGGACGTCAGCCTGCTAGTTACAGCGTTTACGCACCGGTCCTATGTTAATGAGCACCGCAAAACTGCCAAAGAACACAATGAACGCTTGGAATTTCTAGGCGACGCCGTGCTGGAACTAGTGGTAACCGAATATCTCTATGGAAATTTCAAAGAACCAGAAGGCGTTTTAACCAACTGGCGCAGTGCGCTAGTACGTACGGAAAGTATTGGTGCTGCCGCTGGCCGTTATGAATTTGAGCCGCTGCTTAGGCTTAGTCGTGGCGAAAAGCGTGGGACGGAACGAGCTCGGGCGCAAATCCTGGCCAACTCGTACGAAGCCGTGGTTGGCGCGCTTTACTTGGATCAAGGTTACGAGGCCGCTAAGAACTTTATTACAGAAAGCTTGCTAAGTACCTTTGAGCATATTCTAAAGTCCGGTTCTTGGCTGGACGCCAAATCTCACTTACAGGAGCTGGTGCAACGGGCCGAGAGTGCCACGCCAATCTATAAAGTCTTAAATGAAGACGGCCCGGACCATGAAAAGGTCTTTGTGGTTGGCGTCTATGTAAACGCTGAACTAAAGGGCCAGGGCACCGGCCCTAGCAAACAAGCCGGCCAGCAAAAAGCCGCCGAGAACGCCCTAGAAAACTACAAGAACGGCTAAGGCTCATCCCGTCAGCGTTGACTTATCTGTTACTCCCCTGTAAAATACACCAATTAAGTTCATCAAAGGTAACTACGGAGAAAATGTAAAAGTTATATGTTAGCTATTCGCTTACAACGTACTGGCCGCAAAGGTCATGCCCAATTCCGTGTCATTGTCCAGGAAGCACGCCTTAGCCCAACCAGCGGCCGCGTGGTTGCTTATATTGGCAGTTATAATCCGCATAACAAAGAAGTAATTCTAGACAAAGAAAAGACTGAACTCTTTCTTAAAAATGGCGCCCAGCCATCAGAATCAGCTGTTAATTTGCTCAAAAAAGAAGGCGTTAAGTTGCCAAATTGGGTGGCCAAACCTCTCAAAAAAGAAGGCAAATTAAGAAATGCTGAAAAGCTAAGAAAAAATCGCCCGGCCGGTGCACCTGCTCCAGAACCTACAGCTGAAAAAGCCGAAACAGCCCCCGAGGCAGTAGCGGAAGCTGAAGAGGCCAAGCCAGTAACGCTCGAAACCGCAGAAGAAGCACCAACGACTGAGGCAGAGGCCCCAGCGGATGAACCGGTTGCAAACGAATCTGTGTCTACTGAAACAACCGAGGTGCCTGCTGCCGAGACCACCGAAGCACCAGCCGAGCCTACCCCAGAGGAACCTGCTGCCACAGAACCTGAACCTACTAAAGAGTAGAGAATCTTACTTTTAGCCAACAATAAGTGCGTTATAATAGACTAATCAGTAACTGGAGAGTCTCATGACAACTACCATAGATCAGCAATTCATAGAATACATAGTAAAATCCTTAGTCGGTCACCCGGACGATGTCCAGATTGAGCGCACGATTGATGAAAAGGGCGTACTGCTAGAACTGACAGTTAACCCAGAGGACTTGGGCCGGGTAATTGGCAAACGTGGTGCTACCGCCCAAAGCTTACGGACGCTACTGCGCGCTCTTGGGACCAAGAATGATGCCCGCTATAACCTAAAGATTATTGATAACGGCGATGGTGGCCACCGAGCACCACAAGACGATAACTCTAGCTATGCGGCGTCCCCTCAATCTAATAATCCTAGCGATTCTAGTACTTCCGATGATTCCTCTAACGATTCTCACGATGAGCCACAAGCTCAAGTCCAGGACGAACAGCCACAACCGGCCGAGCAGGAAGAACCCCAAGCGGAAAATCCAGAAGCTCCAGCGTCAGATGATTACATGACTAGCCTCCGCGAAGACAGCCAAGAGGAAGCTGACCACAGCGATGCAATCAGTCGGACTCGCTCAGAACTTGCAGATCTTGACGACCTAGACATTTAAGACCAATGCACCGCCTGTCCTGCTTCTGGCAAAAGCCAGAACTTAAATGCTTATGATAAAATTTACCTATGGCTAAAAAAACAAATATCAAGAAAAATACAAAGACAAAGTTAAAACCAACGCCTGTAACTGGTATGGACGTTGTTTGGTACGTAGCTATATGCGTAGTCCTGGGACCATTTGGTATCTTGTGGGCTATCTATGACTTTAATAAGTATCACGCTGGTTATAAGTAATGTGAAAATAACAATTAGCTTGAGCGGTTTGGCGTTTCAGCTATAATGACATTTAAGTCTTACGACTTGTTCTAAAATCAAAAACAGAAAGCGAGAAGGTTCAACGCGAGCCATCAACATGATGGGAACCTTATGTGTAAAAAGAACCGGCTAATCCCGGTTCTTTTTTATAACTCCTCAAGCGCCCTATCAATACAGCTGGCAACCAAACAACTTATGAAAAAGTGTTCGGTGGTTTCAGTAGACGGCCAAATTCTGATGACCTTGGTAGTGTCTAAGTCGGTACTGATACAACTCTGCATCAAGGCGTAGTCAGGGGCGAGGTCATTAGAGAAAGTCAGAACTGATCCAGCGTGACCGAGTATCTGAGCCCCGTCAAGCATATTTAAGATGTCGTCAGTCGTTAATTCTAGTTCTTTTACGCCAGTGCCGTTTACCTCATTCATTAACTTATGATAAAATAAAACATATGATTCGTAAAGGGAAAAGAATAGCCCGAGAGCTGAATTCATTTCAGCCCCGGCGCAATAAGAAAAACCGTAGGTTTGTCTTATTAGGCGAAGCCGCATGAAAATTCAAATTATTAGCTTGTTTCCAGAGATGTTTCCCGGCGTACTGAACACCAGCATGCTTTGGAAAGCTCAAGATAAGAAAATCGTAGAGATCAGCTACATAAATCTGCGGGATTTTGGCCTGGGCAAACGCAAAATCGTGGATGATACGCCTTACGGCGGCGGCGATGGCATGCTACTCAAACCTGAACCGCTAGTGGAGGCTATTGAATTAGCTAAAAAGAATGACCC
>CAZYVW010000054.1:0-4869 GCA_964651645.1 uncultured Candidatus Saccharibacteria bacterium | reverse complement strand
TAGGCTCCTCGGCCTTCATAATATCGCGGTTTTTCTTACCAATGGCTTTGCGCACCAGATCGGCCTGGCCGGGGGTATAGCCGGCAATTAGCTGCAGCAGCGCAATAATTTGTTCCTGAAAGACCATCACGCCGTAGGTGTTTTTAAGAACCGGCTCTAGTGATGGGTGCGGGTACTCAATGGTGCTGGGATTATTTTTACCTTCAATAAATCGCGGGAACTCGGCCATGGGTCCAGGACGGTACAAAGCTACCATAGCAATAATGTCGGCAAACTGGTTGGGTTTTAGTTCTTTTAAAAACCGCTTCATGCCGGCCGATTCCAGCTGGAAAACTCCAGTAGTATCGCCGCGGGCAACTAGTTCAAAAGTTTTAGCGTTATCCAACGGGATTTTGGTTACATCGATATCTTTACCATAAACTTTTTTAATAATACGCAGTGTGTTCTTAATAATTGTTAAGTTGGATAGGCCTAAGAAATCAATCTTAAACAGCCCTAGCTCGTCCACCGGCACCATAGAATACTGCGTAGCCACGACGCCTTTTTGGGCCATTTCTAGGGGCACGTAGTTAATAATATCTTCCGGCGCAATCACCACGCCAGCGGCGTGGACACCGTGAGATCGGATTGTGCCTTCCAGGCGAATCGCGAGGTCAAACACCCTTTTAGCAACCTCATTGGTCTCGTACTCTTTTCTTAGTTCTAAGTTTTCCTGCAACGAGGTCGCCAGTGGGATATGTCGGCCCTGAACAGGTGGCGGAATCATCTTGGCCAGGCGGTCGGAATCGCCATAAGGCACTTGCAGCACCCGGGCCACGTCGCGCACAGCGTTGCGGGCCGCCATCCGGCCAAAAGTTACGATATTGGCTACCCGCTCACTGCCGTATTTTTCTACACAATACTGGATAACTTCATCGCGCCTAGTATCCTGGATATCTATATCAAAGTCCGGCATGCTAATGCGGTCTGGGTTAAGAAACCGCTCAAATAGCAGGTCATATTCTAGCGGATCAAGCTCGGTAATTCTAAGACCGTAAGCTAGAATTGAGGCCGCACCGCTACCCCGCCCGGGGCCAAAAACAATGCCTTTGTCTTTGCCCCAAGTCACAAAATCCTGAACAATTAAGAAATAGCCGTTAAAGCCCATCTTATCAACAATACTAAACTCATAGGCCGCTCTTTCTAATACGGGCTTTGATAGTTGCTTCTTCCAGCCCTCAACACCCGTAGCCTTGGTGGGCTTAGCTACATAGCGCTCCACTAACCCCTCATAAACTAGCTTCTCTAGGTAGCTTTTTTCCGTCTCGCCTTTTGGCACCGGGAACTTAGGAATTAATAGTTTGCCAAGAGCAACCTCAACATTACAGCGCTCAGCAATCGCCCGGGTATTAGTTATAAAATCCGGATGGTCCTTGCCCCAACGGCCAATAATTTCCTTAGGGTGAGTCACAAATAGGTCAAAATCTTTAAGCGTCATGCGTTTTTCGTCAGACAGGAAGGAGCCAGTTTGGACGCACAATAGGATTTCATGAGCTTCTTGGTCTTCGTGTTTTAGGTAGTGGGCATCGGAGGTGATGACGCACGGGATGTCCAACTCGGCAGACAGTTTGAGAGTTTCCTTAGTAACAGCTACCTGCTCGGCCCAAGCGTGCGGGTGATCCGGATGACCGTGGTCTTGAACTTCAAAATAATAACGGTCACCAAAAATCTTTTTGTACCACTCAGCGGTTTGTTTGGCTTGATCGTATTGGCCTTGGCGTAATGAATCGCCAATTTCACCACCAATGCAGGCGGACAGCACAATTAGACCTTCGTTATATTTTTCTAGCAGATCGTGGTCAATCCGTGGCTTATAGTAGAAGCCCTCTAGGTTAGCGATAGTACTAAGGCGCATTAGGTTTTGATAGCCCTGGTTATTCATGGCCAGTAGAATTAGGTGATAGTAAACTTTGTCTTTGCTTGGGTCCTTACGGGTGTGGCTCTCCGCGGCTATGTAAGTTTCCATGCCCAGGATTGGTTTGATGTCATTGCTTTTAGCCGTTTTATAAAACTCAATAAGACCAGACAGTGTACCGTGGTCAGTAATGGCTACGGCCTCCATGCCACTAGCCTTGACATGATCAATAAGCTCGGGGATTTTGGTTAGACCATCTAGCAACGAGTATTGGCTATGGTTGTGCAAATGTACGTAATCAGAGGCTTTTAAGTCACCTGTTTTTTGCTTCGTAGTCATAATTTATAAACTGCGTTTAGCGGGTTCTGGAATTAAGGGTCTCGTGCACTCTGTCGCTAAAGCGATTAACTAAAGGCACGTGTCCAAAGAGAGAAAGCACCCACAACAATAAAGCCACGACAATTGTGGCGCCGATTACTCCGCCAAAACCACCAATTACACCTTTAAAAAAACTGGTCTTATAGGCTTGTTTTTTATCAAGGTAGCCAGACTCAAAAATACTAGACACCACCTTGCCTAGTTCCTCGTACTCTTTAGAAGTTTTGGAGCTCTTAGCCATTTTTGAGGTAAGTCTTTAGGTGGGCAACGGCTTTAGAGCCTTCGTCTAAGGCCTTTTTCAAATCTTTGTCCTTGGCATCGCCGTCGTGCAAGGCAGAAAGTAATACTCGGGCTTTGTCTTTGGCGGCGCCGGCTGTTTTAAGGGCTTTTTGCAGTTCATCATTAGCTGAAGTCTTTAGACTTTTAGCTTTGGAAGTCCCTTCATCAATCAGCTCACTCAGTTCACTGTGAACCTCTTTAAGTTTCTTCTCGGCAGCGGTTTTTGTGCGCACGGCAGTATCTTTAATGTCCTTACGCGTTTCCTTACCTGCTTTAGGGGCAGTCAAGATCCCCGCAACATAACCGGCCGCAGCCGCAACCAGAGTACCAATAGCTAAGCGTTTACCGTTTTTACTCATCTTCTTTTTGCTCCTTTGCTGATTTCTTATGATGTTTACTAAATACAGTGTTAGCAATATTAGAAACCAGGTTGCTTAGAGCTACAGTAGGCTGAGTCCGCTCAAAAAAAGCCGTAACGGCCTCGGCTTTGCCGGCTAGCTCCTCGGCTTTTTGGGTTAAGCGCTTAAGATGGCCAATAATTTGGATAAGTTTTACAAATAGAACAATTGCTAGGATAAGAAAAAGAGTTAGGGTGGTAGAAACAATAATAACTAAAATCTGCTCGGCTGACTGCACGGTTATTCCCTCCTAAGTTGCCTTGCAATTATAGCATATTAGACTGAAGTAATACGCTGTAAGTAGGCTTTGAAGTCATCCTTTAAATCATCGCGCTGAAGCGCAAATTCAACGACTGTTTGTAAGTAACCCAGCTTGTTGCCAGCGTCATAAAACCGGCCGTTCTCTACCATGAGAGCATAGACCTTTTTTTGCTTGTCGATATAACGCTGGATTGCTGACTGTATTTGCGTATCTATGCCTTTTTGGCTTTCCTTCACCTCTTGGCTAATAAATGGCAGCATATCTGGCGTTAATAGGAAGCCGCTGACACTTGCCATATTTGACGGAGCATTAGCTTTGCCAGGCTTTTCAACCAAGGTCTTCATGTCTATAACATTACTTTCTACCGGTTCGCCCCCGGCAAAGCCGTATTTGTCATAGTCAGAGTCACTGGTTGCCTCAACGCACGAAACTATGGGCGCGTTGTATTGCTCGTATTTAGCAATCATTTGTTTAAAACGCGAGGGCGAGGCCACAATAAAGTCATCACTCCAGGTGTATATAAAAGGCTCTTCGCCAATCCACTCCTGAGCGTAAAAAACTGGGCCTATATTTCCTAGCAGCTCCTTTTGGCGAACATAGGCTATATTGGCAAGCGTAGATATTTTCTTGAGATCTTCAAGTTGCTCGGATTTGCCGCCGCTTTCTAATAGCGTTGTCAGCTCGGCGTTTGGCGAATCAAAGTGGTCTTCTATTGCTCGTTTATGGTAATTAGTAACAATAATAATGTCCGTTATGCCAGCGTCGACTAATTCTTCTACGACATACTGGATAATCGGCTTATCAATAATCGGCAGCATTTCCTTGGGCATAGCCTTGGTCTGCGGCAAAAAGCGTGTACCAAACCCGGCAGCGGCAATTACAGCTTTACGAACAGGTTTAGAGCCCATACTAATTAGCCTCCAACTGCTTCTTTATAAGTTCTTGGGCGATTTGTGGGTTAGCTTTGCCAAGAGACTTCTTCATGACTTGACCTACTAGGAATTGGGTGGCTTTGGCTTCGCCGTTTTTAACGTCTTCAGCCGCTTGCTGATTTTCAGCAATCACTTCACTAACTATTTTTTCTATTTCCGCGGTATCAGAAACCTGAATGTAACCTTGCTCGGCGGCGTAGGCTTCTAAGTTTTCCGGCAGAGTGCCGGTTGTCAGTAGCGCACTTAGCAGAGACTTAACGGCCGTTGAGCTAAGCTTGCCGGCTTGAGTTAGCGTGTAAGTTTCTGTGAACAACTTTTTGCGAAGTTCGTTATCTGCTGGCAGGTTGGACTCAGATGAGCGCCTAAGCGGAATCTCGATATTTACAAACCAATTGGCTAGCGCTCTGGCAAATTCTGGTTCTTGTAGGGCTCCTTCAATCAAAGATAAATAGACTACCCCGGCTTGCTCCGCTTGGGCTTCAATAAGCGTAGCCGTCTGGCTGTTGTCCAAGCCAAGCCCGATTAGTTTTTGGCGCCATTCCCCCGGCAAAATTGGCAAGCCGGCTTTGACTTTAGATAAGTAAGCCGCGTCTAGCTCTACGGGCGGGATGTCTGGTTCTGGGAAGTAGCGGTAATCCTCGGCCTCTTCCTTAGTCCGCTGGCTAAAAGTTTTTTGCTTGGCATCATCCCAGCCGCGAGTTTCCTGAACAATCTTTTGGCCCTTTT
>CAZYVW010000053.1:0-5014 GCA_964651645.1 uncultured Candidatus Saccharibacteria bacterium | reverse complement strand
TATTGCTACCACTGGATTTTGAGTCCAGCGCGTCTACCAATTCCGCCACCTCGGCCCCATCTGAACAGACTATGCGTTATTAATGATTTTACGTGCTCCGCACCTACGATTCCACCACCGCGGCTTACAGTAAATAATGGTACAGTTTTTAAGATGAAACTCCAAGAGGTCAAGCTGGTATACTAGGTAAAAGCGCTTATGCAACCAGACGATAACACTACCGACCAAAATCTCAGTCCCTCAAATGATTCCCGCGAGGGCAGTGCCACGCATTCGGCCAACGATGCCGCGGCAATTAACCTTATCCGACAAAAGCTAAATACTTTTTATGACAACGAGCCGAGCTCCAAAGAAGAGCTCAAGGAAGCCGAAGAGAACCGGCCACACTCCAAACACCAGGATTATATCTTAAGTTTGCGTAGTTCCGGCAAGTCCCTAGCCGAGGTCCAGACCGCTTGGCACGCCTATTATGAAGCGCTGCCTGACCATGAAAAGCATGAGGTTTGGCAGGAGTTTTACGCGGCACATAACCGGACTTCTCATTACGCACGATCATTTGCGCACCCGGAGACCACGCACCAGGCAGCTACCTATACGCCGCCGGTCACGCCATCGCCGCGGCCACAAAAACGTTTGACAGCCAGCGACCTAAAGCAACAGCTGCTGGGCAAGATCAATCAAAATACCCGACATAAAGCCAAGACTCATTTAAAATCGCTCGGCTTTGGCCTGATGATGGGCTCCTTGTCGCTGCTGGTGCTGCTGTTTGGCTTTTTCAACGAACGGTTCATTGCGCCATTTATAACGCCCAGTAAAGCCGTCAGTTCGACGCCGATTATTCTTGATCCCAACAATGACACTGCTAGTCCGGACCCGACTTTAATTATCCCTAAGATCAATGTTGAAATTCCGGTTGTCTACGACGAGCCGTCGATTGAAGAAAAGGCCGTGGATAAAGCCCTAGAACGCGGCGTAGTGCACTACGCCACAACGCCCAACCCCGGTGAGCTAGGCAATGCTGTAATTTTTGGCCACTCCAGCAACAATATTCTAAACCCTGGCAAATATAAGTTTGCTTTTGTACTTCTAAACCGGTTGGAAACCGGCGATACGTTTGTGCTAACACACGGTAGTAAACGCTTTGTTTATAAAGTCTACGACAAAAAGATTGTTAAACCGGACCAAGTTTCTGTGCTAGAGACTGCCACTAAACCGGCTACCGCCACACTGATCACCTGCGACCCGCCTGGTACCTCGCTAAATCGTCTGGTGGTTACGGCAGAGCAAATCTCACCCGACCCAGTAACCAATGCCGCCAGTACGGCTAAGAAGGCCGACAAGCAGCCAACAACGCTGCTGAGCAATGCGCCCTCGCTGTGGGAACGCTTCAAAAACTGGCTAATTCACTGAGTTATTTCTTTATTTTGAGGTTAGTCTGAACTAGGGCGCTGCGCCCTGGCACTGTTACTGATGAAGCTAAGCCGTACATATTAAGATAATCGTGGTCAAAAAACGGCAGAGTTGCTGAGGGCGATAGCAGTTGCAAGTTAGTTCCATCATAGTCAAAAGCTGCCACCCTGCCGCCAGAAAGTAGCATTAGTCGGCTGCTGTCCATCCAAGCGGGCAAGCTGCCGCCCTCTATGGGCAGTCTAATGTCATATTGGTAGCGGCGGTCATTCTCGATATCGTAGACGCTAAATGAGCTGCCAGCGTTGGCCATAATGTATTGGGTGCTGCTAGAGAAACTGAGCCCTGAGACATCGGCCACTTTGAGCACCGAGATGGGGATTAAGATCTTAGCTGGCTCTTGCTTTAAAGCGCTAGCTGGGTCTCTGTAGATGTAGCTTTTGCCTTCGCTCTCAGAACCAACAACAACGTACCAGCGGCCGCTATAGCGGGCAATCTCAATTGGGTTATGGGCGCCAGCGGCTTGCTCACGGATAGTGTAGTCGTTGTCGCCGTCATGCAACTTTATGCGCACTTTACCGGCAGCTACATCGGCATCAGATACGTACAGAATAACGCCCCCCTCACGGTCTTTAAAGGCCAGGACGTGGTCTAAAAGCGGCGCGGCAACTCGGGTTTTTAGATCCTCAGTAGCAAGCTTTTCCTGGACAGGGTTAAACAGATAGAACTGGTCTTGTTTTTTCTCCTTCAGCGAAATTTGAACGCCACTAGTGCCAAGCGTTTTATCCAGATTTATACTTTGAGCCGGCGATTCACGGTCAAGCAAAATATATTCTTGGCCGCCTTGATAAGTATGAAGCAATAGCACGTGGCGGTTATCACTAGCCCACTCCACAATACTAATCTGTTGGCTGCCAGAAGCCGAGGTTAACAGATCAGCTGGTACTCCCAAAGCCACCGGGGCTTTGGCGGGGTCGTTCAAATCAAAGGAATCAAAACTACCCAAAGTGCCGGGTTGTAAAACTAGCAGCCAGCGATGGTCGGGACTTTGGCTAGCGACAGCTGGCAAGGAGCTATAAAGCTGGACGTCACTAGTTATTAGATCAATAGGGAAGAGCTTAGGATAGTCCAACCTCTCAACTTTGCCGCCTTCTAGGTTTAGCGGGTGCGACCAGTTACGGTAGCCGTCGCGCTTAAGTTCAACGTCATATTGGCCAGCCGCCAGGGAGAAACGCGCATCGGTCTTAGTCCGCCGGATGCCATTAATATAGATGTCAGCACTCTCTGGAGTCGCCGCCACAAACGTCGTGCCATTTTGGATAACCTGGCCAGTTTTGCGGTCAATCGTATAGCCGTAAGACAAATAAACCAAGATCAGCGAGGCAATACCGATGGCGATGGCCACCAATATATAGCCGAGGAATAATCGTCGGCGCTGAGCTCGTTTTTTGGCAGGGTCTAAAAGGTCCATAGGCTAACTTCTTATTTATACCACGCGGCGGCAACTAAGGAAATTATGCTTAGTCTGCCGGGGATGTCTCTTGCGAAGGCAAAGCAGTGGGCGTAATATACTTAGCTAGAACTTTCAAGCAAAACTCTTCTTTTAAGAACGGGGTAGATGGTCACAGTGGGTCCCACAAAAACGATTATTGAATTAAACGGCAAGAAATATGATGCCCTGACTGGGCAACCGCTGGATGAGTCGAGCGCTCCCTCGCTGCCCAAGCAGAAAATAGCTGAGGCCCGTGGCCGCAGCGTGGACGGCATGTGGTTTTCTGGACAAAAGCGGGCAGAAGCCACAAAGCGCATCTTAAAACCCCTGAAACGCAAACCGCAAAAGGCTGCGACCCTAATGCGTTCAGCCGTTAAGAACCCCGCTAAGCCCAAGCCTGCGCCAGCTAATACGTCGTTTGATGTGCGCAAACCGCTTAATAATCGCCTTGGACGAGCCAAGGAGGTTGGCCGCAGCAATTTTATTGGGCACTTTAAGAGTCAGGCTAGTTCTGGTGCGACTGCAGATAAAACACCACAGCCACCAGTCGGGCGAGCCATGGCGGCCGTTGCCAGTTTGGCACCAG
Source organism: uncultured Candidatus Saccharibacteria bacterium (assembly GCA_964651645.1). GTDB lineage: Bacteria > Patescibacteriota > Saccharimonadia > Saccharimonadales > CAZYVW01 > CAZYVW01. Next base: position 1,529 of record CAZYVW010000053.1, on the reverse strand, counting down.
CAGTTTCTATCGCTGCGCCCTTAAAGCAGGGCAAGGAGCGCTTTGACCAAGCCTTAGCTAAAGCAACCTCTCATACTCACAAAGCACCCAAGAAGGGTCGGCTGCACCATCGAGTAGCCAAGCACTTAGGTGTCCGCCCACGAACAGTACGTGTCACGACACTGGTAATTGCCGGGCTGATCTTTAGCGGAGTGTTTGTTTACCAAAACCTGCCCAATTTTGCTATTAAAGTGGCTGCCGCGCGAGCTGGTTTTCACGCAACGCTGCCGGCCTATCATCCCAGTGGCTTCAGCATCGATGGCTTTATTCACTACAAAAACGGCCAGGTAACCCTTAACTACCATTCCGCCAGCGACACCCGTAGCTACAGTGTTGTTCAGGCACCATCGGAGTGGAGCAGCGAAAGTCTGCTGACAAATTACGTCAATAAGACTAATAAGCAGTACCAGACATTCCAGGATAGTGGTAAAACGATTTTTATTTATGACGGCGCCAATGCTACCTGGGTAGATGGCGGCGTTTGGTACAGAGTTATCAGCAGCAGTAGCCTGAGCAGCGACCAGCTGCTGGGCATCGCCAATTCTCTCTAGCTCTCCGTAGTCACTCTGTTACAATAAGCCCTATGAAAGTGCGAACCAGATTTGCTCCATCTCCTACTGGATATTTACACGTTGGCGGCATCCGTACGGCTTTATTCGCCTGGCTAGTTGCCCGGCAGGCCAATGGCCAGTTCATTCTGCGCTTGGAAGATACCGACAAAAAACGTGAAGTAGAGGGAGCCGACAAGCACATTGTAGATAGCCTTAAAGCCCTGGGGCTTGATTTTGACGAAGGTCCCATCCGCCAAAGCGACCGGTTGAAGAACTACAAAGCTTGGGCTCAGAAGCTGATAGATTCCGGTCGAGCCTACGCTGACCCCTACACCTCAGAAGAAGTCCAGGCCTTCCGGGACGAAGCTATGAAATCTAAGAGGCCTTTCCTATACCGTGACCACCGCCCAGAAAACCCACCAGCTTGGGACGGCAGTATGCCGCTAAGGTTCAAATCAGAACCCAAGGACCACACATGGCACGACGAAGTTATGGGTGATATTTCTACCGGCCCAGAAGTAATTGATGATTTTGTCCTAATAAAAAGCGACGGCTACCCAACTTATAATTTTTCGCATATTGTCGATGACGCCGAGATGGAAATTAGCCACATCATCCGCGGCCAAGAGTTTTTGGCCAGTACGCCAAATTACCTTAATTTATACGAAGCGCTTGGGTTGGAACACCCTGTCTTTGCTACTGTTCCTCATATTTTAGGCCCGGAAGGTAATAAGAAGCTGTCTAAGCGCGATGGCGCCAAGGACGTGCTGGATTATATCCGTGATGGCTACCTGCCGGAGGCTTTAGTTAGCTTTATTGCCACACTGGGCTGGAACGACGGCACTGAGCAAGAAGTTTTTACGCGCGATGAGCTGCTCAAAAAATTTAGTCTTGAAAGAGCCCAAAAAAGCGGGGCCCGTTTTGACGAGCAGCGGCTTA
>CAZYVW010000052.1:4133-5122 GCA_964651645.1 uncultured Candidatus Saccharibacteria bacterium | reverse complement strand
GGGTTTTAAGAAAGGCTTGAAATACCCGGTATAGCGGCGCTTCTTCGTTGGCATAATAGACGTGCTTCACCATAATGTCTTTAACTTTGCCGCCGTCTTCCACACCCACTAAATCCCGCAGGTAAAGCGTGCCGACAACTTTGTCCTTATCCTTGATTACAGGATAGCGCGACAGGCCGCTTTTGTGCAGCTCATCCATCAATACCGGACCAATGTCATCACCTTCCTTGACCATTTTGACCATCCGTTTGGGCACCATGACACTGCGTACCAGCTTGTCGCCAAAAGTCAGAGCGTGTTTGGCAATGTCTAGTTCCAGAGCATCTACCCGGTTATCGGGCTGGGCTTTTTGCTTGTCAATCAGTTCCAAAATATCGCTTTTTTCATACATGCCGGTATGCACCACCACGTGGCGATGTTTGTTGATAAAAATGTTGGCTCGCTGCAAGCTGGGGTGCAGTTGCTGTAGCAAGACGGCGAGTAGTGGCGTCAGCCATTGTGCCAAACGAACGCCAATCCGACCAAGCGGGCCAGTCGGCAGCCAGACGTAGCTGGCCCAAATGAGCAGGGTAATTAAAGCGAAGGCTTCCAGGCCCGAAACCGAGCGGCTGATTATTACAAACAGTCCGGCGCTACTCAAACCAATTATGAGCCAGAGCAATAACCGTAGCGATGCTTCGTAAGCGACGGCTCGGTATAAGACTTTGGCCAGTTCGTGCCCGGTTTGGGCTTGGCGTTTTAGTTCTTTGCGAGGGATGGCGTTGTAAGTCCGCTGCAGCAGTGCGGTAACTACCACCAGAACGGCTAACAAACAGCAGGAAACGAGCGTAAGCATATAGGCTATCTTACGCTGGAAATGTCCAATTTAAAAGCTAAGGCATGGTAGTATAAATGGTAAATGAGCAAACGTTTTCTACTAATCCTGCTTGCTATAGTTGTACTTTTTGGCGGCGTCTTTCTTATTAGCAGCAAGAAAGACTCTAGTTCAA
>CAZYVW010000052.1:0-4123 GCA_964651645.1 uncultured Candidatus Saccharibacteria bacterium | reverse complement strand
TACCCAGCCGACTAACCATGTTTTCGGCCAAGGCAGCAAGCACGTTACTCTGATTGAATATGGCGACTACCAGTGCCCAGTTTGTGGCGCCTACTATCCGATAGTTAAGCAAGTTACAGATAAGTACCAGGTTGACATTTTCTTCCAGTTCCGCAACCTGCCTTTGAGCCAAATTCACCAGAACGCCTTCGGCGGCGCCCGGGCGGCAGAAGCCGCTGGCCTGCAGGGCAAGTACTTTGAAATGCACGATCTTTTATATGAAAGCCAGTCCACCTGGGCCGATAACTCAAATCCAACCTCGTTATTTGAGGCCATGGCGCAGCAATTGGGGCTAAATATTGATCAGTTCCGGAAAGATTTTGCCAGCAGTCAGGTTAATAACCTAATCCAAGCTGACCTAGCGGCCTTTAATAAGACTAAAAATGAAGTGGCGACGCCAACCTTCTTTCTTGACGGCCAAAAAATTGCAAACGAAAGCTTGATAGACTCTGCCAAACAACAGCCAACACTTGAGAAATTCAGCGCCCTGATTGACGCCGAAATAGCCAAGAAGAACCCTTAGTAGTCTATTGCGTTTAAAGCAAAAAGCCGGATTTACTCCGGCTGCTTCTGCGTGTTGGCCTGGCTAGTATTCTAAGAACTGTTGCCAGCGTTCGCGTTTAACTTTAACTTCCACTTTAAACCTCCGTGAAGGCATTGTTTTTATTTTAATAGGCACCGCTTCCATCCCTCCCAATTCAAAACCCGCGTCTCACAGTCAGGCTTTTATTTTTGTTATTTTTGTCTTATCCGTAGTGCTCGCTACACCACTTCAAGTACTGTTTAGTTTGGCATAAGCACTTCATGTTGTCAACCAAATTTATGAGTCGTTCTTGTGAATGAGATTGTTGATGGCTTGGCCGGTGCCTCTCACGCTAAGGCGGCGTTTGTGCTCGGCTTCAATCTTGCTATGAAGTTTGTGAATGACTTTTATCGGTAACTCAGCGTCGCGTATTTTTCTGAATTCGTCATCCAACAAAGCCATGTCATCATCAGTCAAATCTTCTAAATCTACAAAAGAGTTGCGGGCTTTTTGTGAAGAGTGGATTAGCTCATCAAGTTTAAGCTGCATGGCCTTACCATCACGGTTTTGGGTGTTTTGGATAAGGAAAACCATTAGAAAAGTGATGATGGTAGTACTAGTGTTAATAACCAGCTGCCAGGTACCAGAATAATGAAAGCCCGGGCCAGTCGCGCCCCAGATGACAATTATTGCTAAGGCTAGCAAAAAAGCTGAGGCGGAGCCTGTCCAGTTGGAGACTTTGTTAGCGGCTTTTCTGAATGCGTCCTTCATTATGGTTACTGCTTACGTTAAAATGACTTCTGAAGATAAGTTAATCATAAAATACCCGTGCGTCAAAGGTTACATCTATGCACCCAAGTTTGTTCGCTGAGCTTAGCCTGATTATTGCCTTCGCGGCAGGTATGTCGCTGGTGATGCGCTTAATCCGCCAGCCACTGATTATTGGGCATATTTTAACCGGTATTATTGTTGGGCCTTCGGTATTACACTTGGTAAAATCGGCCGACACTATTGAGGTCTTTTCCAACATTGGCATTGCTCTACTCCTATTTATTATTGGGCTAGGACTAAACCCAAAGGTTATTAAAGAGGTAGGGAAAGTTTCGGCCATTACTGGTGTTTTACAGGTTGGCTCGACGGCGCTTTTGGGCTGGTCAGCATCTATCCTCCTAGGTTTTACAAATATAGAGAGCGTGTTCCTGGGCATTGCCCTATCCTTTAGCAGTACGATTATTATTTTAAAACTGCTGAGTGATAAAAAAGAACAAGGACGCCTATACGGCAAAGTGGCGATTGGCTTGCTGCTAGTCCAGGACATTATTGCAATCCTAGCTTTGCTGTTCTTAACATCGCACGGCAAGGGCGGCTTCTCGACTAACGAGCTGGGTCAGTTATTTGGCAAGGGTGTGTTAATTGCCGTGCCGCTAATGGCTGTGGGCAACTTGGTCTTGCCAAGGATGCACAAACTGATTGCCGGCAATCCGGAACTGCTGTTTTTGTTCGCCCTTGGTTGGGGTTTTGGTAGCGCCGCGCTGTTTGAGCTTGCTGGTTTTTCTTTAGAGGTTGGTGCCCTAATTGGCGGCATTGCCCTGGCCTCTCTGCCGTACACCCAAGAAATTAGTGCCCGGCTGCGGCCGCTGCGAGACTTCTTTATTGTGGTGTTCTTTATTTCGCTCGGCACACGGCTAAATTTTGGAAACTTGGGGGCAATTTATCCAGCGGTTATTTCGGCTTCAGTGATTGTTATATTTTTCAAACCATTGGTCGTATTGGTGATTATGGGTCTGCTCGGTTACACCAAGCGGACTAGTTTTAAAGCCTCGGTGGCCATGGCCCAGGTCAGCGAATTTTCATTAATTTTTATAATCCTTGGTAATAAGCACGGTTTGGTTTCGGATAATGTAGTTTCTATTATTACGCTGACAGCTTTGATTTCAATTGCTTGGTCAACTTACGTTATTCTTTATTCAGAAAAGCTATTCTCGTTTTTTGAACGCTACTTAGAATTGTTTGAACGCCGCAAAACTCATTTTGAACACGAGTCGCGTAAGCACTACAGCATGGTCTTGTTTGGCTATCAAAAGGGTGGCCATGAGTTTGTCAAAGTCTTCCAGGGCCTAAAAAAATCTTTTGTTGTTATTGACTACGACCCGGTGGTTATTGACGTTCTAGAGCAAAAACAAATCAATTATCTCTACGGCGATGCCCTGGATGTGGAACTGCTGGAAGAAGCCGGCCTAGATAAAACCAAGCTGGTTGTCTCAACCATCAGCGACCACGAGACCAGCTTGTTCCTAATAAAACTAATGGAAGATATCAACCCTGGCGCCGTGGTTATTTTGCACGCTGATGATGTTAAAGAAGCAGCTGAACTATACGAGCTAGGCGCCAGCTACGTGATAATCCCGCACTACATCGGCAGTGAAAAAATTGGCTCATTTATCCGTAAAAACGGCTTTAAGAAGAACGAGTACAAGAAATATCGCAAAAAACATTTGGCCTACTTGGAATCACACTACGACCTGTTTGGTGAAGAGGAAGTATAGAGCTCTAAACGTTTAATGTAGTCTTCCACGGCTGGGCTTATGTCCGTTGAGTGGCCGTTTTCAACTATATGAGTCCTAACCTGACTAGATGAGGAAGCGGGCAACTCGCCTCTGATAATCTTTAGACTTAAAGGCTGGGTTGGCAGTTTAGCGAGTTGTTCTTTCAGCTGAGCCCGGCTGGTCTTGCCACGCAGCCCAACAACCAGACTCATGTTCTTAAGCAACTCCTCTACGCCTTCCCAATCCGGCATATGTGCCAGCATGTCAGAGCCGGTGATTAGGAAAAGCTCGGCGCCAGGGAAACGGCCTTGTAGTTCCGGTACTGTGCGATTCGGGCTAAGTTGTTCGTCAGGCAAAACCAATGTGGCCATTTCCGGAAAGATTGAGATGGCCAATTCTAGCATCCTAACACGTTCTGCAAGCGGTGTAATATTGTCTTTGCGTCGCGGACTAGCCTCTGGAATAAAATAAATTTGGTCCAATTTTGCTTGTCTTAAGGTCTCTTTGGCCAGAGCAATATGCCCGCCGTGCACCGGGTCAAACGTGCCGGAAAGAAAACCTATTTTCCGGCTCATGCGGCCACCTTTTCCAGCACTGGCCGCCAAGATATTTTGTGCTTATTAGGGTCCTGGCCATCATCAAATTTTGCCTGGCATCCACGGCAAACATTGCAGGGTCCAACTTCCGTTTTACCAGGCCGGGTTGGACAGGCAGGGACTTGGCAGACGCCTTTTTTCCATTTCCAGTTTTCTTTGCCTTTTTCAACTAGCTGGCCAAAGTCGTTAACCTGTAGGCCGAGCTCCTGGGCCTGCTTGATTGACATAGTTACGCCACACCAAGTAACAGGCTCTTTAAGATGTTCGTTGCTGATGAGTATTTGCCGTGCTTGTTCTGTATCACCCCTGGCAATGTAATAGGAAGCTTCATAAAATGCCGGCGCGGCCGCTTCTCCAAAGGTATCGGCAGCGTATTCGGGACGGAGACATCGGAATCGCACACGACAGAACTACCGTCC
>CAZYVW010000051.1:0-5252 GCA_964651645.1 uncultured Candidatus Saccharibacteria bacterium | reverse complement strand
GCCTACGGCCAGCCAAAACAAAAACCCATCTTACGATGGGTACTTGTTTTGGTAGCGGGGGCAGGACTCGAACCTGCGACCTCATGGTTATGAGCCATGCGAGCTGCCGCTGCTCCACCCCGCGTCATTGGTATGTGGTAACAGGCTAACATAGTAACAACAGAGGTGGCTATTGTCAATTACAGATACACATCGCTCTATCTATTTTATTTAGGTATAAGTATTGCCAGTGTATTTGCAAAATTACATTTATGTAGCATAATAGTACAAATGACAGAGCTAACCTCCTCAGAGGAGATTCATGAAGGTGTTGCAGAGGCAAGAAAGGAAGGCAAGTTTCTTCTGGGTGCTCTACTTGTGGGCGTAGACATTGAAAAATTGCTTGCAGACTATCAGTCAACTCTAGGTCAATATGCCCTTAAAGCATCTCCTAGAGCAGATGGTTCAACTTTACGTTCTATATCATTGACTCATCGTCCAAACGCTAGCGACCCTTTGTATGACGGCAATAATACACAATATGACCCTGCAACAAACAGGAAGTTATTCCTAGAAAGTGATTTCACTGTCTTTAATGAAGGTTTCCGCAAGACAGCATTCTACAATCTGTACAAAGCACTGCCATTTCGTGTAGGAAGGATGCGCTTAAACCTGCTCCCTGCTCTTACAGTGTTTAACATGCATCGTGATTCTGCCCCACGCGGGCATATAGCGCTTATTACTAATCCGGATTGTTTCTTGGCATCAGGCGATGGGCAAGCTGTGCATATACCCCCAGATGGCAATGTGTATCTTTTCGATACAACTCTCCCTCATACTGCCTTCAACTCCTCGCGTCTCGACAGACTGCACTTAACGATGTCTCTAGCAGATGAAGAATTGTAGGCCATGTTGGGATCCGCACCTGCGTGGTAGGTTAAACTAGTTTGGCAATTGCTTTTGGGAAAAAGCGTACCAACTTCAAAAGCCTACTGGCTCGCGAATGATATAAATTGTTCCGCGCCCCGTGGGCTCTTTTCTATAAATCAGGAGCTTGTTTAGGGATGAGTGTGCCCCATAGGCTTTTTGGGCTCGCTCGTCCTCAAGATGGAAGGTGTAATCTTCAATTCTTTCCAGGGCTTCTTCCAGGTCGCTGACGATTTTTTGTGAGCCGACAGCCCAAATAAAATTCTTGGCTCCATAAACATAGTTTGGTAATTGGCTGCCGGAGGCGGAGGCTATGACGGCTTGGCCATCTTCGGTTAGTGCGTGCACGCTGCCAATAGCGTAGTCACTTGCCGAACCGATGCGTTTCATTTCTAGCTCTTTGTCTGGTTGGCCATAAAAGGGGGCGAACTTATTACGCACGGACACGTATTTGTCGGAGTTTAGCTCTTCGGTAAGATTGGCCTTGTCCAAGGTAACTGAAGTGGCAGTAAAAACCTCAGAACCTTCTGGGATTTGATCAATTACCGCATCGTGTAGCTCGCTTAGGTCATTGACTACCTTAACTTTGAAGCCGTTATTTTCAAGAGCGCTCTTGGCGTTAGCGATTTTATCCTCGCTGGCAGCTTTAGAGAATTTCATATTGAGTTTCTTATTTTCTGATAAAGTTTGCATTCTTCCCTCCTATTGCTATACTTTTTATAGTGTTATATTTATCAATACTATATTAAGTAAAGTTACTATGCAAGCTAAAGTATTAAAACAAGATGAAATTGAATGCCGACCAGGTTGCGTAGCCTCCGCGCTCGTAATTCTTGGCAACAAATGGACAGCCCTTATAGTTAAGGAGCTGTCTGGCGGCTGCGCGCGCTTCTCTGCTTTGGAGCACTCTTTAAAAGGCATAAGCCCTAGAACTCTATCAGGGCGGCTGGATGATATGGAGCAGGATGGTCTGATTACAAAAAAATCATTTGCTGAAACTCCACCGCGCGTTGAATATACTTTGACTAAGAAAGGCAATGAACTGTTGCCAATACTAAAAAGCATGGCTGACTGGGGCAGTAAGTACCACGCCTAGGTTTGTCGTTTAGCCGTAGTCTGCTGCAATAGGTTTAGGAGTTCCCTATTTACAAACTGCGCCCGACGATGTGGCCAATCAGCGCCGTAATGGCCATAGCCGCGCTGCCGCCAAAGAAGACCCGGCTGGCTGCGCGCAAGCGATGGCCACCACCCAGGAAGGCACCAACTGCGCCGGAAATGCCAAGGCCAAACATGGAAGAAATAACAATTGCCCAGGTGCTGGCCGTACCGGAGGCACTGAAGGCCGCGATGATGGCTATAAGTGCTCCGACTGAGAAAGCCGCAGCCGAGGTTAGCGCTGCTTGCATAGGGTTAGCCAGAGCGTCGTGGTCAATGCCCAGCTCGTCGCGCAGGTGCGCGCCGATGGCGTCGTGGGCATGTAACTGTTTGGCAACTTCTAGTGCCAGCTTGGGGTCCAGCCCACGCTCTTCATAAATTTCAGCTAGCTCAGTCAGTTCTTCTTTTGCGTTAGCCGATAGCGAGCGAGTTTCTATGTCTATGTCGGCTCGTTCAGAATCACGCTGCGAGCTGACTGATACGTACTCGCCCATACCCATCGACAGTGCTCCGGCAACCAGCGCTGCGATACCGGCAGTTAAAATTGCCGAGTGGCTGGCGGCCGAGGCTGTTACACCCAGCATAATACTGGCGGTTGAGACTATGCCGTCATCAACGCCCAGCACTGCCGCCCGCAGCCAATTAGAGCGGTGCGATTTGTGCATTTCCTCCGGGTGCGGAATTGTTTTAGTCATCGTTCAATAATTATACCTGTTTGCTGCGTATTTATTCAGTAATGCCGCCGTGGTGGAAGAAGAAATCTAGCCAGGATTGGAAATTTTGTCGGGTGCGTGACTGTTCAATTTTAGGTGTCTGGCCAGAGGCGCTTGCGCCAGAAATGTCCACGGTGTGTGCTAGCGCCACAGTTTTAGGCACAACCAGCAACGTCTCGCCCGGAGCGGCTTTGCCAAATTGGCGCCGAGCAGCCAGTTCTAAAAATTCATCGGTATTGTAGTATTGGTTGCTAAGTTTCAGGTTATTGTTCTCCAGCTGGCCAACATCTACCTCCTGCTGGAGTTTAGAAATCTGCTGTTCCAGCTCGTAGTTTGTTTGGATAACCTTCAGCCCGCTCCAACTAACCAGTAGGACAATTGCCAAAAAGGCCAACAGCCCCAAGTTACGTACGTCCTTAAACTGGGCGGCCAAAGCTTTATATGGATAGCTTTTTATTTTATCTAGCATTACAGATTCAAGTATACAATTTTTATGTATAGAAATGGTATACTCACATCTGTTGCGGGGGCGTAGCTCAGTTGGTTAGAGCAGAGGACTCATAATCCTTTGGTCGTAGGTTCAAGTCCTACCGCCCCCACCATAATAGATTAACTTAACAAGTTAATCATATTTTCCACCGTCGGCTTTACGAACATTCCCTTACAGCAGATCTGAGTATTTCTCCTTAGAAGACTTTGTGATATTTTTCATTTTTGTAGAATATTATTGCTGTTATTCTAAACCTATTCCCTAATTGGAGTTCCGGGTATGAAGAAATTGTTGGCCACAGTGTTTGTATTTATTATTCTTTTGTTTGCCGCATTGCTTTGGCAAAAAAATCATGTCGTTACTCCCAAACTGCCAAGTCCTTCGCTAAAGGATTTGGCAGCCAAACATAACATCCAACTTGGGGAGTATGCTTCTTTAAAGTTACTTGGAGAAAAGCCATACACTAATATCCTGACTTCACAGTTTGCCTTTGCCACAATTGACGGAGAACCTAATTGGCAGTTTAACGATGGCGCTTTAAGGCCTGGCAAAGATACCTTCGATTACACCAATATGGACAAAGCCATACGCTTTGCCGAAGCTAACAACATGCCGCTGCAGATTCATCACTTGGTGTGGGGCGAGGAAAAATGGTTGCCGGACTGGCTTAAAGATGGCAACTTTACTAAAGACCAGTTATTAGAAATTATCCATAATCACATATCAACAGTTGCCGGCCATTACAAAGGCAGGGTTCGCGAATGGACCGTGGTTAACGAAGCTTTTACCAGAGGTCTGCATGAAAATGGCTTGAACGATTGGTGGGCCGACCATATTGGTGACCAAAGCTATATTGACCAGTCTTTTGTTTGGGCCCATGCGGCCGACCCAGACGCCAAATTGCTGATGAATGATTTTTACAGTGAGGTTCAAACTAAATCATCCGACGCTATGTATGAATATATTGTTGGTATGCAACAGCGTGGCGTGCCGATTGATGGCGTCGGTTTACAGATGCACATTGATGGTAGCCATCCGCCAAAAAAAGATGACATGGTTGCCAATATGAAGCGCTTTGGCAATTTAGGTATTGGCGTTTATATTACTGAGTTGGATGTAAACATGAATGACACTAAGGGCAGCGAAAATGATAAGCTTGGCACCCAGGCCAGCATTTACCATGATGTTGCCCGTGCCTGCATTGAATCCGAGGTTTGCCATAGCTTGGCGTTACTGGGGATTACAGATAAAGACTCATGGTACAACGAGATGGGAGTGCCGCACGCCATACCTCTAATGTTTGATGGCAATTACAAACCTAAACCAGCGTTTTTTGGTCTTAGAGAGGCTTTGTTACGGAGCTAACTTAACAAGTTAAGTATATCGTCTGGAGTTTCGGCTTGCATGAGTTGCTCGCGCAGTTCTTTCGCTCCGTCAAAATCACTAATATAGACTTTGCAAAATTTGTTAAGCGTGTGCGTATTGCGTTTGCCAGGCTCCCAGGTTTTCTTGAAAAGTTCTACATGCCGGCGGTACAAACCAATCCGCTCTGCTTTGCCCATAGATTCCCAAGGACTCTGCTTGGCAAATATGTACGGGTCGTTAAATACCCCGCGGCCAATCATAATGCCATCTAAGCTATGCTTTTTAGCCAGTTCAAGACCTTGATCATGACTTAAAACATCGCCGTTGCCAACAATGAGAGTCTCAGGCGAGAGCTTATCCCGGAGGGCTCGAATTTCACCAATAGTGGACCAGTCGGCTGGGACTTTGCTCATTTGTTTGCGGGTCCTACCATGTATAGTTAACATGTTAAGTTTTTGCTTTAATAAAAACTCGTGCCAGCTAAGGTCGACTTCGTTGAAGCCCAGGCGGGTTTTAACAGATAAGGGAAGGGAAGGTGCCCCTTCCCTAACCGCCTCAATTATCACCCCTGCTGCTTCCCTGTTCTGCGGCAAAATAAAAGCCGAGCAAGTGCCGTTTTGGAC
>CAZYVW010000050.1:0-5257 GCA_964651645.1 uncultured Candidatus Saccharibacteria bacterium | reverse complement strand
CAAAATATCGTTCTTTTCAATTGAAGCGGTGACTAGCAGTACCGGCTTGCCTTTTTTGTGCAGAGTTTTAACTTACGCAACCACGGCGTTAAATTTGCCAGCTTGTGAGCGATAAATCCGATCCGGCCGGTCAAGCCGCACTAATGGTTGGTTGGGTGGTATTTCCACGACATCTAATTTATAAATCTGGTGAAACTCTTCGCTTTCAGTCTCAGCCGTACCGGTCATGCCGGAAAGTTTTTCATATAGTCTAAAGTAGTTCTGAAAAGAAATGGTGGCTAGCGTCATAGATTCTTCCTGAACTTCGACGCCTTCCTTGGCTTCAATCGCCTGGTGCAACCCTTCGTTATAGCGCCGGCCTTTAAGTAGCCGTCCGGTAAACTCATCAACAATCACCACCTCGCCGTCGCCAGTGACTACATAATCTTTATCGCGTTTAAACAGCGCTTGAGCGCGCATGGCTTGATCCAAATGGTAAATCAGGCGGATATTTTCAGTGGCGTACAAGCTCTTAATGCCCAAGAGCTTTTCCATGAGTTCCACGCCGTCGTCAGTTAGCACTACGGCTTTACGTTTTTCATCTACTTCATAATGTTCGTCTTTTTTAAGGTTGCGTACTGTTTTGGCAAACTGGGCATAGGCCGCGCCGCTAGTGGCCGCTGGCGCGGAGATAATCAGTGGCGTGCGGGCTTCGTCAATTAGGATGGAGTCAACCTCGTCAACAATTGCAAAGTGCAGGTCGCGCTGGCGCAGTTGGTCAACCTCGCGCACCATGTTGTCACGCAAATAGTCAAAGCCGAACTCATTGTTAGTGCCGTAAGTTATATCAGCGGCGTAGGCTTCTTGGCGGGTGGCTGGTTTCAAATGTTTAAGCCGCTCGTCCTCGTGGTCTTTATTTATATACTTGCGGTCATAAATATACGATTCATCACCAATAATTACGCCCGTGCTGAGGCCTAAGAAATCATAAACTTGGCCCATCCAGCCGGCGTCACGCTGGGCTAGATAATCGTTAACTGTAATCAAGTGGGCACCCTTGCCCGTTAGGGCATTTAGATACATTGGCAGAGTGGCCACCAAGGTCTTGCCCTCGCCAGTTTTCATTTCCGCTACCTTACCTTCATGTAGTACCATGCCGCCAACCAACTGGACATCATAATGTCGCTGGCCAAGAGTTCGCCGCGCCGCCTCGCGGGCTACAGCAAAAGCATCTGGCAATATTTTGTCTAAACTATCCTTGGCCAGGCGCTTTTTTAGAACAGCAGTCTGCTCTTTTAACTTAGCATCGGATAATTTTTTGTACTTAGACTCCAGGGCGTTAACATCCAGCGCACGTTTCTTCATGCGCTTTAGAGTCTTGGCTTGGGGATCGCCTAAAATTCTTTTAGCAATTTTTTTCATATACAGCCGCTTAAACCTCCACGGTAATCAAGGATATATTGTACCCCAGCCAGCCGCCCGGGGCGAGGCGTTTTAATTTTTTAGCTACGATTTTCGTAACACTCGGTTTAATACCCGGCGGTGAATGCGACGAACATTGTGAGTGTCTTTATACTTTTTGAGTTGGTTCTTTAGCTTAGTTTCTACAATATCCACGGCGGCAAACATGTTCATAGTGGTCTCGGTGGTCATAAGCGTCTCGCCCGGCACGTGCAGAATAACCTCGCAGGTGCACTCTTTTCTCTCTTTAATCTTCTGTTCTTTGAGCTTTACCTCGGCGTGGGCGCTTTCGCGGGCAGACCTAGGCAAATATTTATCTAGCTTACCGATTTTTCTGGTAACGTATTTTTTGAGGTCGTCTGTCACTTCGGCGTGAATTCCATCAATCTCAATCTTTTGTATCATAACGCCCTCCTTTTGATGGACTGTTTATATTATAACGCTTCGCGTCCAACATGCGCCCGCAGTACCTGCGGTACTTCTATAGTGCCGTCTGGTTGTTGAAAGTACTCAATGATAGCCTTGATGATGCGACCCATAGCAAAGGCGGTCGCGTCATTGGTGTGAACGAGTTTAGTTTTACCTGCCTCATCCTTAAAGCGAGTTTTCATGCGGCGCGCTTGGTAGTCAGTAATGTAGTCCGCTGTATGGGTTTCGCGGTATTCACCCTGGGCAGCCATCCAGGTATTAATATCAACACCACGGGCGTTTGGCTTGCCTATGTCTGCTGTGCACTTCAGAATAACTTGGTATGGCAACTCGAGGCTCTGTAACAAATATTCCTGCAATGCAATAAGTAGTTTATGCTCGTCCAAGCCTGTTTCAGGCGTGCTGAAGACTTCCATCTCCAACTTATCAAACTGATGCATACGGAAAATGCCTTCAGTGTCTTTACCATAGCTGCCAGCCTCGCGCCTAAAAGCGGTCGTGAATCCCAAATAACGGATTGGCAAATCTTCTTGGTTCAAAATTTCATTCATGTACATAGGAGCTAGTGTGTGTTCGGCGCTAGCGTTCAGCCATAAGTCATCATCAGCCAGCTTGTAGGTTTGCTCTTCGCTATTCAGCCGGCCAGTCGCTTCATAAGTAGCGGTGTTTGCGACCGCCGGCGGTAAAACAGGCACGAATGGTTTTGCGGGTATATTCAGTTGGTTGTCATCAATTAGTTTTTTAATAAGTTCGACGTCCGCCAAAGTCTTAAGCACATACTGAATGAGCGCAAACTCCAGTTCTACTAACCCGCCCTTGATGTAGGCAAAGCGCGCCGAGGCAACTTTGGTGGCCCGCTCTTTATCAATCAGGTCACTTGCTACGCCAAGCTCTGCATCGCTTTTTGGTTTAACGCTAGGCTTTTTGGGCTCGCCCCAGGCCTTGGCAACCTGGTTGTCGTTTTCGCTGGCACCTACGGGCACATCGTCAGTCGGCATATTCGGAACTGCTTCCAGCAGGTCCCGATATTGTTTATCAGCCGTTTCTAATTCTTCCTCTAGCTTAGTCAGCTTGCCTTTAATACTCCGGCCTTTGTCTATCTGGTCTTTGGTGGGAGCGGCCTTTTGGAGTTCCTTGGCGTGGACATTGCGCTCGTTACGCAACTCCTCAGCCGTCGTCATAAGCAGGCGCCGCTGGTTATCGACTTTCAAAAGCTTTGTGATATCAACATCGTAGCCTTTTTGCCTAGACTTTTCTTGGACCAGTTCTGGGTTTTCGCGGATAAACTGAATATCTAGCATAAGGGCATTATACCGTAGCTTTACTTCTTTTTCTTCTGGATTGACTCAAGAGTTAGCCCGGTGCGTGCCTTAGCGTATAAACAGAAGTCGCAGTCGCCGCCCATGGCTGCTCGGCCAACTGCCGGCATTTCACCCTCCAGGCAGTCTTTCATTTTACTAAGTGTTTTCTCTATCCAGTTGTCGCTACCGGTATATGGGATGATTTTGGTTTTAAACTCCACACGGTCATAAAAGCCATCCAGATCCAGCCGGCCGTTGGTATAAACAAAATAGCCGGTGTCGCTAACCTTAAAGCCGTTTTGCCGCAGCAGCCACTGGTAGACTTCTAGCTGCCGCTTGTAGGCCATTTGCCAATCGGCGTCTATGCTTACTTCATTGTCTTTAGCGGTAGCTTTATAGTCCACTACCATCAGCTCTTCGTTATCATTAATCCAAACATCATCAATCGCACCGGTAACCAACAAATTAGTTGGCTCGTGTATGGTCTGCACGCCAGTAAAATTGTGCCGCCATTTATCTAAGTCAGCGTGTGAAAACGGTATGCCATTTACGCCAAACTCTGTCATTAGGGGGTGCGGTTCATTCTTTATACGGTAGCCATCAAATTCTTTCTTAAATAGTTCGTCAATGGCGCTGTTAATTCTAAACGGTGGGCCGTTCGGCCGCTTAATCTTTAGCCTGGCATCAAGCCAGAAGCAGCGCGGACATTGAGTAAACAGCTCAATCTTACTGCGGCTGACTTTGTATGGTTCTTTTTGCCCGGGTTTGTAGGCCGGACTCCTCTGATATGCCATGTGGTAGTTATTGTATCAGCTTACTTGCCGCAACCACTGCCGCAGTCTCAGCCCGCAATGTGAACTGGCCCAAATCTAGTTTGGGAATTTCCTGAGCGTTAAACAGCTGCATTTCGTGCTCTGTCCAGCCACCTTCCGGGCCAACAAAAACCCCGCAGCTGTCATAGGAAGGTACGGACCGTTTTTTATTATCTGTCTGCTCGCAGATATATAGTGGCAAATCCTTAGCAAATTTACTGATTGCCGTTTGAGCCAGCATGGGCTCATGGATTTCAGGGATGGTAAACCGCCCGCACTGCTCGGCCGCTTCAGTGACAATTTTATCAGCCCGCTCCAGATTAAACCCGGTCTTTTCACTGCGTTCTGCGAGTAATGGCACAAAATGGCTGGCTCCCAGCTCGGTACATTTTTGTAGTACCCAGTCATTTTTATCTTTTTTAAGCAATGACCAAAAAACGTAAATGTCTTTGCTCGGAACTTGCTTGTCTTGGTCGGCAATTAGTTCTAAACTGGCGGAATCTTTCTTTAGCTCGGTAATAACATACAGTCGTTCATGGACAATACCATCAAACAGCACAACTTCCTGCCCAGGCTTAAACCGCAGGACCTTATGCCACTGGCTTAGAAGCCTTTGGTCCTTTAATGACACATAGTGCTCCAGGTCCAGTTCCTTGCCGGTATAAAAGCGGTGTAATCTCATTAAATTGCCTTGTAGGGTATGTGGCACATGCCACGGCCAGTGCGTTCTGTGAATTTCTGGTGATAGTCTTCGGCTTCGTAAAATTTACCAGCTGGCGCGATTTGAGTAGCAATTGGTTTATTAAAGTTTTTTGCAACTTCTTGCTTGGCTGCTTCAGCCTGCTCTTTTTGTTTGTCATCATAATAAAATATGGCTGAACGGTAGCTATCACCTACATCAGGCCCTTGGCGATTTAATTGCGTCGGGTCGTGCATCCGAAAAAATTGCATCAAAAGTGTTTTGTAGCTGACTTTCTCAGGATCAAATTCAACCAACACTGCCTCAGCGTGGCCGGTAGTATGAGTACAAACCTCTTCGTACGTCGGGTTTTGTGTGTGGCCACCGGTATAGCCCACAGTGGTTTTAGTGACCCCAGGCACTTGGTCAAAGTAAAATTGCACTCCCCAAAAACAACCGGCTGCAAAGATGGCTTTATTAACCATTTTGGTCTGTTTTTTGGTTCTTTTGAGCTTTGGAAACGGCCTTCTTATCTTTGAAGACTTCTGGGTAGATACTCTTTGTGACTTCGTCGGTTTCGGCACGAAGTTGCGGAA
>CAZYVW010000049.1:0-5268 GCA_964651645.1 uncultured Candidatus Saccharibacteria bacterium | reverse complement strand
GCTGCCATCAGTTACACCTTCGTTCAACAGCTTCAAAATAATCAACTCTTCCTCTGTATCTGCGGTCAATAGCTCCGTTTGGGACGGCTTTTCTAAAATATTGAAGACACTCAGGATGTCACTGACATCCGTTACTGGCTGCGCGCCAGATTTAATTAAGTTATTCGTACCTTTAGATATTGGGCTGGTGATGTTACCGGGTACGGCTAACACAGTCTTTCCCTGCTCTAAGGCGAAGTTAACTGTGTGGAGCGTACCGCTCTTCTCTGCCGCCTCTACCACTAATAATGCTTGAGAGATGCCGGAGACCAGACGATTGCGCTCTATAAAGTTCTCGCGCCGGGCATCCGTGCCCTCAGGGTATTCGCTGATAATCGCCCCGCCCTGCTCCAAGATTTTCTTGGCCAAACTGTGGTGAGTTGCCGGGTAGAACCTATCTAGTCCGCAAGGTAAAACAGCTATAGTTTTGCCACCAACTTCCAGAGCTGCCCGATGAGCCGCGCCGTCAATGCCCAGTGCCATGCCGCTGACGATGACTATGCCTTTTCTTGCGGCCTCACCCACCAACTCTCTAGTAACGTTCAGACCATATGGAGTAGCCCTACGGCTGCCAATAACAGATAGCATTGGTCTGTTCCATAATTCTTCAAAATTATCGCCGAGAACGAATAATTGTTTAGGCGGCCCAGGAATTTGAGCTAGTGCCGGGGGGAAGTCAGAACTTTTAGGCGTAAGCTTTTTGATAGTCATTTTGCGTACCTGCCAAGTTTATTGACTAGTATTGACATAACATAACAAATTTGCTAAAATGGCAATCCTAAACGTTTAACTACGTTTACGTACCTTATACCCCCAATTCTAACATCTCTGGCCGTAAGGTTGGAGACCAAATGTTAGAGCGTTTTAGAACGCTGGTGTACACAAGTTGTTACCCTCCACTTATACACTCCGCGTTAGGTCGCAAGGTGTTCTAAAACAAACTATTCCCTTTAACCCCGCATCTCCCCCTCGTTTTTTTGAGGCTAATTGGTGAAATGCTGGAAACCTTTGAGTGGGCCCTACTCCGTAGGGAGGCCTTCAAGGTGGGTTGAAGGGTGTAGCTTGGGCTTGACGAGTTCGAGCCCTGAATGAGCTTCTAGCGGTGCCCACCCCCTCTAGAAGCTCATTTAGTTTATAAACCCTTATCTGATGCCGTTATTAATCACTGCAAGAAAAACGACGATGCCTAGGGCTCGGCGGAAATAGCTACTACCTTCGGTAACTTCGGTTAAGGCCCAGTATAGAATAAGCCCATAGGCGACACCGGCCATTATAAAGTGCCAATAGTGGTTATTAATTAACCTAGCCAGCATCTGTATAACACCCCAGAGCAGTAAGGGTGCGTTTGGAGTTTGCCAGATGGCCCAATTGCCATCTTTGTCCTTAAAAAAGTTTAGAAATTTATCTTTCATAGGATGAAACTGCGGGTTTCCGCAGGTAGGGGGCTCTTGAATATATACTCATTTAAAAGACTACCTACTTCACTAGTTAGAGCTTTTAAGTGCTCCTGCTCGTCTTTGGAGAATTTATCTAGCACAAAATCGGCTGAGTCTTTAGAGTCAGCAAACTTGTTTTTGGTTCCGACTCTAATCCGTCCAAACTCTTCACCAACGTGATGGATGATAGATTTGATGCCGTTATTACCGGCAGAGCTGCCACCTACTCTGGTACGGATCTGGCCAAAGTCGATATCTAGCTCATCGTGTACTACTAGAAGCTGACTGGCCGGGACTTTATAAAAATTAAGTATTTTAGAAACGGCCTCGCCGCTTAAGTTCATCATAGTTGTCGGCTTAGCCAAAACAACTCGGGTATCACCCAAAGTCAGCGAAGTCACGCTGGCTTGCAGGTCTTTCTTATCAATCCATTTCGGAGCGTCGTTGGCC
Organism: uncultured Candidatus Saccharibacteria bacterium; assembly: GCA_964651645.1. Classification (GTDB taxonomy): domain Bacteria; phylum Patescibacteriota; class Saccharimonadia; order Saccharimonadales; family CAZYVW01; genus CAZYVW01. The sequence continues at coordinate 3,343 of CAZYVW010000049.1, read as the reverse complement.
TGCGCGAAGGCATCCACACATGCAAAACCGATGTTATGCCGTGTGCCGTCGTAATCTTTGCCAATATTGCCAAGACCAACAAGCACCACAGTTTTTTGCAGCCCAAGGCTGTAGAGCGGCCTGTCGTCGTGATGTTCGCGCTTCATAAATAAACCCATGACTTTAAGTATAACTGATTTGCAGAACCGGTATAATGGTGATGTGGCCCGTGAAATATATGAAACATTGCCAGTGTATAACGCTCTACCTTTTTTACTGGATGATTCTTTAAAGGCGCGGTTAGATACTGCCCTTAGCGTTCGTGAGGAGGAGGTAGCAACTTTCCTTATGAACGCGGTACTCAACGAAGCCCCCCACGGTATGGAAGTAGGGATAGATACAGGGGGTAAACTGTCACTAGCTTCCGACAACCCTAACCCTAAAATAGTAGACAGAGTCAGTAAACATTATTGGCTTTTATGCTACGGAGAAGCGCTTGGCAATGTGCCGGCGGTCGAATCCCTTACTTATAATCCCTCCGAGCACGATAGCGAAATAGATGGTTTAGACCTGACGACTTTGGCGGAATGGGTTCGCAGATTTAGAAACAAGACCGTTGCTCTTGAAGGAAGAAACAGCGCATATCTTGTAGGTAATATGCTAATTAATCGGCTTATTGTCAGAAGTGCCTTACTGACCGAGCAGTCAATTGACGAAGTTCAGACCAGTACTCTTATATCTTGGCTGAAGAGAACTGAAGATATATTTGATATCAAACCAGCTTAATAAAATGAAAACTTATAAGAGGAAATAGAAGAGCCAGACCTAGTTTTAATACTCATTCTTTCTTGCTTCGCGTTCACGGAGATCTTTGTTGCGCTCTTTAGTCGGGCTAACGCCGTGCTTGTGTGTTTCATGTTTTTCAATAAACCATAACTGAATGGCCGTACCTTCAAAGCCAAAGGCCTGGCGCAGACCTTTTTCTAAGTAGCGGCGGTATGACCAATGTAAGAATTTAGTATGAGCGCCAAAGATCTTGAAAGCCGGGATGGGGTTATCAACTTCTTGAACCATGTAGTTAAGTTTAGGGTTGCGGTTCTTGAGGCCGGCCGGCGGATGCTGGTCTATCATTTGGCGCAGCCAACGGTTTAGTTCAACGGTTTTGAGTCGTTTTTTGCGCTGTTCATCAATACTTAAGACTAAATCAAAAATTTTGGTGACATTTTGGCCAGTAATCGAACTAGTAAAAATCAGCGGTGCCCAGGGCACAAAGTCAAAATCGGCCTGGATGCGTGGCGCTAAGGCATCTCGGGTGTAGGCGTCACGGTCTTCGGCTATGTCCCACTTGCTGACTACTAGCACCAGGCCCCTGCCCGCTTCTTTAATCATGCCGGCAATTTTTTGGTCCAAGGCAACACCTAGTTCATTAACATCTACTAGCAGCAAACAAATATCTGCTTGCTCGATGGCGCTCAAAGAGCGCAAAACACTAAAGTGCTCTACGCCGCGCTCAATTTTGCCAGAGCGGCGGATGCCAGCGGTATCCATAATCTCTACTTCCCGCCCCTGATATTTAACCAGTGTACGGTTGATGTCGCGGGTTGTACCGGCCCGGTCAGCCACAATTGCTTGCTGTTTTTTAGCTAGGCTGTTGAACAAGGCGGATTTGCCAACATTTGGCCGTCCCAGTATTGCCAGCCGCAAGCGGTTGTCGTCTTCTGGCTGCGCTAGCCGCGGGATGTTTTTGATGAGCTCACCCAAAAGGTCATCTATACCCTGATTCTGAGTGGTGCTGGTTAAGAAGATTGGTTTTATGCCAAGCCGCTGGTAATCCTCTGGCTTAGCTTTGCGAGCTTTGTCTGACTTGTTAACAACTAGGTACACTGGTTTGCGGCTTTTAAGCGCTAGGGTGGCAACGCGGCGGTCTTCCTCGGTAATAATTGTTTGAGCTTCAATCACAACCCAGATGATGTCGGCACTGTCAGCCGCTTGGGTAATCTGTTCCTGGATCGTAAATTCAAAATCGTCAGCAGCCTCTTTAATACCAGCGGTGTCCACCAGCCAGAAATCGTGACCTTGGTAGTTAGCTTTGGCAGTGATGGAATCACGGGTAGTTCCGGCTTCTTTAGCGACAATCGCCTCGCGCCGTTCTAGGATTGCGTTGAACAAAGACGATTTACCAACATTGGCTCGCCCCACTATAGCTACGATAGGTAATTTTTTAGACACCATCTACCCCTATTGTAACCTGTCGGTATCTTCGCCAGCTAATTCTGAATAAGTGGCGCCTGGATAAACCGTCCCCGTTTTACTCCACGCTGGTATATAGCGCTCGGCTCGGGGTAATCGCCATAGCAGTCTGTCCGCCGTAGCAAGCTTTATGTAACTTTCATAGGCAACAATATTGGCAAACATTGCCACTGCTTTGGCCGCGGGCATCACAACCTTCATTTCTAGCGTGTCGGGTGTTAGCGGTACTTCGCCTAAGTCATCACAGTCACAAACTTCTTTCTTCCATACCCCATCCTCATCTTCTTTCCATAAGACTGCGGCAACATCATCGCGCAAAGCTTGTTTCCAGGCCTTTAGCCTAGTTTTGGTCGGGACCTTGCCCGCAACATCCTTTACCTGATGGGCTGACAACTTGAAAACGTCAATTTTCCAACCGCCGTTGCCGGTAAGTACTCCGTTACTGGCGTGTCCGCCGTCCCATTCAGTAACGACATCAAAAATACCTGCCGAGGCTGCCACGGCGGCTAAAGCCTCGCTGTGGGCCATACAGTTTCCTTCGCCAGCCAAAAGAGCACGTTCCGCGCGATAAGGCGCGGTAGGTTTGCCAAGAACATGAAATTCTTGAGTCGTTTCATCCAGTAGTTCAGTTATCATAGCTTCGGCTGCCTGTAAGTGCTCCGGCCTCGCTAAATCAACCCTGCCCCTAATTGCGTTGTATTGACCGGCCAGCTCTAACAGATTATCGCTAGGGTCATTAAACTCCCACAAAGGAGGCAGTGACGGTTCGCCCGCCTGAGCTTGATTTAAAAACATAATGTTGTATTGTAACACTTTTGATTAACTTTGAAAACTACTCTAACTCTTTGGAGTTTCCGCTTTCAAGATCTTCTAAGCTATATGAGCCAAACTGGGTGCGGTGCAGACTGTTGATGCCATAGCCAAGTTTGGCGAAGGTCCGCCGGATTTGGCGGTTACGACCTTCACTCATTTTGACAACCCACTGCTGGTCTTTGCCTTCTAGCTGCAATTTACTTAAGCCGTCATCTAGCATTAATCCGGCTTCTATACGTTTTTGGTGGTCAGAGCTAAGCGGTTTGTCCAGGCGCACTTCATAAGTCTTTTGTTTGTGATA
>CAZYVW010000048.1:531-5397 GCA_964651645.1 uncultured Candidatus Saccharibacteria bacterium | reverse complement strand
TGCCAATTGGTTTTAGCTCCATATCCGTCCGCTGGCCGCCAAACTGCATGACGCGTGATTCGCGCGTGCTTACTCCCGTGGTCTCAAGGTCATAAAAATAAAAAGTCATACTAATATTCTATCGTGTCTTGGCCAATGTGTATTTTGCTGCCGGGTTCAATTTTGCGGCGCTGAAGCTCACGCATAATGCCCATCTTGCCCATAATGTCGCGCAGGCGCTGAACACCCTGGGGATTATCAAAGTCTGTCCGGGCGGCAAATTTGCCAATCCTATGCCCAGTAATATAAAAATCTTGGCCTTTTTGTTCTATACGCCAGCTGTCTTCCTTTGGATCTAGTGTAATGACCGGCAGGCCGCTCTCTGCATTATCCAATTTAGCCATCGCTTTCTCCCGCTCCTTTTCTACTAATGCCTTTACGGCAAATAGCATTTCCGGAAGGCCTTGCTTGCTCTGAGCCGAAATAGCCATAATTTTTGTTGATTTAGGTGCGGCAGTTTTGAGCTCCTTAATCCTATCGGCGATTTGCTCGTCATCCATGCCCTCAATTTTGGTTAGCACGACAATTTGCGGTTTCTTAGATAAATTGATTTTGTAAGCTTTTAGCTCATCCTGGATTGTTTTATAGGCGATTTTTAGATCCTCATTATAGACATCAATTAGATGTACTAGTACGTTAGTCCGCTCCACGTGTCGCAGGAACTCGTCACCCAATCCTTTGCCCTGGCTGGCGCCTTCAATTAGTCCAGGAATATCGGCAAATAACAGGGTGGTTTTGTTGTCAACCTTAACCATGCCAAGGTTTGGCTGGAGTGTAGTAAACGGATAGTCGGCAATCTCCGGCCGGGCATTGCTGATACTAGCTAGCAATGTAGACTTGCCGGCATTGGGCAGGCCCACCAGGCCAACATCAGCAATCATTTTTAGTTCTAGAGATAGTTCCAGCTCGTCGCCGGGCTCGCCTTTTTCTGCTACGCGTGGGGCTTGGCGCCGAGAGGACACAAAGTGGGCATTACCAAAGCCGCCCTTGCCGCCTTTAGCAATCAGCGCCTCTTGCCCGTCGTTTAGCAGATCAGCTAGAACTTGGCCCTCAATATTTAAGGCTACCGTGCCAACTGGTACTAAGACACGCAGTTCCTCACCGCTTTTGCCGTGTTTCCTGCGCATAGCGCCGGCTTGGCCGGGCTCGGCCTTTAAGAGTTTTTGGTAGCGGAAGTCAGCTAGTGTGTTTTCATTACGCGAGGCCACTAAAATAACGTTGCCGCCGTTGCCGCCATCTCCACCATCCGGCCCGCCGCGGTCTACAAATTTTTCCTGCCTGAAGCTGACGTAACCATTGCCGCCATCGCCTGCCTTGATTTGAACACTCACTTTGTCTACAAACATACGCTATAAGGTTATCTGTTTTACCTCTGTTAGTCCAGCACGAAGAGATCTAGTGATATATAAAATTCTGAAATTTGGAATGTACAGGAACCCAGTCGCTATACCCAACTCGATTAAACCCAGCCAAGCCGTTCATGTCGGAGTACTTAATCATAGTACCGTCGTCGGACACGGCATCAACAATACCAACGTGGCCCTGAGAGCCGGCATCGGTTTGGGCAACAGCCCCAACAACCGGTACTTTGCTGACTGTCCAACCGCTAAGAATTGCGTAGTTATCCCAAGTATTGGCATTGCCCCAGCCGCCAGGCACACCACCCTTAACAGAGGCGTAGTCGGTACACCAGCCACGATCATAACCGCCAGAACCAAGCCCAAAGAATACAAACGGAGTCGCACTAGCCGTGGCCGCAACTGTGCCTTCCGGAATGACGATCCGTTTGCCAACCGTTAGTCCGCTAACTTCGGCGTCGTTAAAAGCAATGATTTGGTCTTTGTTTGCCCTGTAGCGCGTTGCAATGCTGTCTGGTGTGTCGCCAGCTTTGACAACATAAACAATACCATTCTGCGGCGGAATCCATAGTTCTTTGCCAACTGGCAATGTGTCGCCAGTGAGACTATTGGACCATCGCACAGAATCAGAAGTAATCCCAAATTTAGAGGCCACATTGCTGACCGTGTCGCCAGCCTGAGTAATATATGTTTGAAGATCTTTAATGGATTTTAATGCTGTTGGCACAATTTGCGGTTTGGAAATTACTTTTTCATCGGTTGAAGCAACGGATAGCATCACGCTGGCACTGTCGGCCTCGTTAACCACGGCTGTTGTTTCTGGTAAGCGCGTCATCCGGGCCACATGCACGGCAATGTCGGCTGAAGATAATGGGTCCAGCGGGTTTTCCTGAGAAACATTGCTGCCATTGACACTAGCAGCACTCTGGCGAATTGGCTGAGAAGAACCAGAGCCCCGCACCACAAAACCGGTAACTACAACAAGCATCAGCAAATTAGCCGCAAGCAGCATGTAACGAATAGTGTGCTTGCGGTGTTTACGGCTAAGGGCCTTGGCCCACTGCCGTTGAACAGGGTTAGACTGCCCGGCAGCAACCAGCCGATCGGGCAAATTGGATGTCAAATTTTCTAATGTAGTACGAATAGTATCTCCGTGCCTTGGTCCAGGCGCTAGATTTTGTAATATCATCTAAGGTTTCCTGACAGATTTTTGGAAATAGGAAACACTCCGATATTACAGGGCTAATTATAGCCTTTTAGGGCCAAAAAGGCAATGCTTTTTTGGATTTTCCACCCCTGTAAAAAACAACTTTTACGCCTCAAGGTTGAGCACAGAGAGTATGGCAATGATCCCTGATTAGCTGCTGGTGTTCATCAGAGGTGTGGGAAAAATAGATTTTGCCTTCATCTGCCCCATCACCAGCCAGAAAATATAGGTAGTCCGTTGCCGCCGGATGGGCGACGGCATCTAGGGCACCGGCTGTAACATTACCAATTGGCCCCGGTGTTAAACCAGTGTGCAGATAGGTGTTATAAGGCGAATCAATACCAACATTGCGCGGCTTGTCGGCAATATCGGCGGCGTAATTGGCCGTAACGTTAGATTGTAGCGGAATGCCTTGTTTCAAGCGCAGCAAGAATACCTGGGCAATGCCCGGCTGGTCAGCCGGTTTGCCAGATTCCTGAGCCACAATTGAAGCCAGCGTAATCCCTTGGTGGATATTAAACCCTTGGCGCACAAAACCAGCCCGGATATCTGGTGTCAAATGCTTATACATTTCATCTAAGGATTGTTTAACAATATCGGTGGCCTTAGTTTGGCTGGTTTTTTGGAAAGATTCCGGGTACAAATAGCCCTCTAGGCTAGCGTCTTTGGGTTTGTCTACCAAGGCCGGGTGGCCAGCGTAGAGGCTGGGGACCAGCGCCGAATCAACATCTGCTGGGGTAAAGCCATAGTTAATTAAGGCGCTTCTAATTTCATCCAGCCGCTGGGCAGGCAGGATAGTTACAAGGTTTGTTGATACTTTGCCTTGAGTTAAAATGGACACGATTTCCGCTGTGCTTTCACTAGGACGAAGGTCATAAGTGCCGGCCTGCACCGATTCACTTAGGCCGCGATTGCGCACAAAACGCTCAAAGGCCCATTGGCTTTTTATTAATTTGTTCTGGTACAAAATGGTGCCCACTTTACGCAAACTGCTGTCTAGCGGGATAACAATTGTCACGGATTTTTGGCTGCTACTAACTGGTTTGATGCCTTCAAGATAAGCCCGTCGGACTACAACTATAGCGCAAAGAGCAAGCAGCACAGCTACGCTGACTGCGATTAGCGCCCAGCGTTTGATCTGTTTTTTGCTCTTCTTCTTGCCCATAGATTTTATTAGTTTCATAATTTGTCCCCTTCTTGGTTCAGGAAATCCTCCAAAATATACGTGGCGGCCAGGGCATCAACATCACCCTTTTGATAATTTTTGCCGCGGGCGTTAAGCTCGGCTTTGGCTTTGAGCGAGGTTGCAGCCTCGTCCATCAAGTATACCGGTATTTGAATTTGCCGGCTAAGAGCCTCTTTAAAAGCCCTGGCTTTGCCAGTTTGAGCCGTTTCCTGGCCATCTAATCCGCGTGGCAGGCCAATTACTAGTTGGCTGGCTTGATGTTCGTTAATCAGGCCTTGGACTGTTTTAATAACATCTTGGTCGTTATTTATTGTTGTCAGCGGAGAAGCCATCTTGGCAATTGTATTTGCTAGCGCCACGCCAATACGCACATCACCCACATCCAGTGACAATACGGTTTTATTATTGTTTGGCATCGGTCTTTTTAGTGTCCGTTGGGATTTGAGTTGGTTGCTCTATAACCACGCTGATCTTGCTGGCTTTCTTAGGAGTAGACAGCACCCAAAATGGGCTGTAGCTAATATTAACGTCTTTAACACCCGGCAAGTCGCTTAGACTGCCAATCACTAGGCCCTTCTTTTTGCCAGCAGCTTGCTTTTTGATGGCTTCGGCGTCAAGTTTGGCACCGGCTAGGCCCACGCTATTAATGCTCACTTTGGCGGTTTTATCATTCTTCTCGTTAGAGCGGAAAGTGGCTTTATCTAGCCCACTGTCCAGCAGCGTTTGTTTACTCTGGTCAATTTGCTTCTTAATATCGTTTTGGACAATTTTCTCCAAATCAACCTTCTTAACACCTAGCATTGTGTAAACTGTTTCGGATTTAACGTTTACTTCCGCAGCTTCATCGCCAATATTTGGCGTGGTTGTCACGGTCGCGGCCCCGGCCACTAGAGTTTCATTAACCGCCATCAGACCGTCCCTGCCAAAAGCTTTGTCTAGTTCAGTTGTGGCCGTGACATCGCTCTGAGCGGTAAACTTAGCCTTAGCGGCTTCAATATCACCGGCGCTAACAACTTTGACGATTACGCTAGTACCACCAGACATTTGGCCACCACTGGCTGTTAAAGCTGAATTAG
>CAZYVW010000048.1:0-521 GCA_964651645.1 uncultured Candidatus Saccharibacteria bacterium | reverse complement strand
GAATTAGAGGCCACTTTATAGTCGGCCCGGGCTGCCAGGTTGTATTGATCACCATTGGCCTGGGCAACGACATTAACATTGCCTACGTGGCTACCTGTTGTTTTACAATGAAGACCACTATCGAAGTTGCCAGAGTCTAGGTTCAGGCTAGTTTGGGTTATAAAGGTTAGCCCACCAGCACTAACGCCCGTTCCGGCAGGGATACTTGCTGCGCTATTTGTGCAGTTAGAGATTGTAACAGTGCCCGAAGCCTTGGTTCCATTGTCTTTTTGGCCCGTGGCTGGGACTTTTTGGGCATCTGTCTTTTTATAAGATTCCATCTTGGCCGGTACAACCAAGGCGGCTTCATCCAAAACGGTTTTTCCAGTATCAAAAGTCGTGTTTAAACTAGAGTTAATAGTTGTAGAGTCGGTTTAAATAGTAATTTAGGCCTTATGGTCAATTACAAAAGAGAAAATCGGAAAAGCAAAACTCTGAAATCCAGTAACAGCAAGTTATGTAGAATACGGACATAGGATGAA
>CAZYVW010000047.1:0-5438 GCA_964651645.1 uncultured Candidatus Saccharibacteria bacterium | reverse complement strand
GTCGCACAATGTATATTTTACGACTCTAATATACTATTCAAAGATGGTTAGTATTACCTCTCCTGCAGGGGAGTAATTTGGATAACTGCTAACATTACACGTGTTTGTGTCTAAGCATGCTGCTCCGCCACATACGTTGGTCGCTAATACATACCAGAGCCCTGCAGTGCCTAGAATAGGCCCTAGTGTCACGTCGCTTTTGACAACACTACCACAAAACCTTTCACGACTTTTCCACATGTGCTTATTTGCATTATTTGCTTTTTCCCACTTTTATATTCTTTTTTGTGTTTTTCCCTTTTTAGTTCTATTTACCTATATTTGACAATTCGCCTGCCCTGCAGTGTAGTATAGTTTTTTATTCAAATTAGTTTTATTCTACTATATGAACAAATAGCGAACTAGAGGGGTAGCGAGGTAGGGGTGTTTTGAGTTCTATTTATAGTAAGCTTTTTCTGGTACGCGCACATCAATGTATTCCGCTGGTGTAATGCTACGCTTTTCTAAATTATCCCTAACCGCTAGGTACGTCCCTGCCTCGAGCCTAGGGTCACCAGTAAAATTAAACTTCAGCGCGTATGGCTTGCCTTCTATACGCATTAACAACTCGTTGGCAGCTGCTGGTAGCGTGAAGCTACTGGGCACTAGACCTTTGGCCTTTACCTGAGCGGTAACTATCTCTATAAAAGCAATGCTGCTACTTGGCAGTACGCTGTGGTTAAGCTGGACATCTAGCCCGCTTTGATCTGTTACAGCTGGCAAACCCTTATCCAGGCCAGCTGAATCCTCAACCTTAATAATGGCCCGACCACGGCTATCTATGACGTAAGCCCCATGCCCAGCGCTAAGAGTAATTGCTGGGCGGGCAGCAGCCAGGCTGATGACCGGCCTGCGACCAATCAGTGGCACGGCCACTTCGGCGTCTGCCAACTCTGGGTAGTCATTCAATAGTTTCTTCTTAATATTTGAACTATCGATTAGTATTTTGCATCTGTTTAGCAGGTTTGACTGCAAGTAGCGCTTGGCGGCTGCTTGGTATGCTGCCGGCTGGCGCATTAGTGCAGATTCTGAATCTTTACTGACAATAATTTTGGGGTTCATATCTGTTGAGAGCGTGTAGCCAATACTGACTAGAATGCCTAAGGAGGCTAGTAAAAACGGTAGTTGATAGAGTAAAGATTTAACGGGCGGTGTTTTGATTCTGAGTCTTGGCAAACTACGTTTAGATTTAACGGGAGACTGTGGTTTGCGACCCGAAGCATAGTAAGAAAATACCGCACTGCCGCTAGCTGGTACGTTATTAGTATTTCTTGGCCGTTTGTCTTCGGAAGTTTGGCGTTTCTTAAACATCCCCCGCCCCGTCCGCACTGGATTTAGTAAACGTTGTCAATAATACCTGTGCTAGTTCCCTGGCTGCATCTGGACGAGCTAAACTTCCTAGTGCTTCACCATAGGCTTGCTGTTTGTCGGGTGAATTAAGTAGTTCCGTTAGTGCACCTAGTAAGGCTTCCCCGCCCTTAGCTAACTCTGTTTCTTCGACGACTAGAACCTGCCTGTTTGCTACCCAATGTTTGGCATTATTAAGCTGATGGCCCTCTGTTAGCATCGGGTTTGGTACAACCACGCAAGCTTTATGCTGGGCCGCCAGTTCAGCCACCGCTGTAGCCCCTGCCCTAGTGACGACAACATCGGCCGCACCGCTATATTTATACAAATCGCTGACAAAGTCTTTAACTAGCACGTGTTTTTTTATTGCTTCAGGCAGTTGGTCATAAAGCTTAGTGTTACCGTTGCCTACCTGATGAATAACCGTAATATCTGGGAAAGCTTTTACTAGGTCTTCAATAATGGTCTTAACCGCCGTGTTCAGCCGTTCCGCGCCCAAACTGCCGCCGGTAACAAAAACCACCTGTGCATCGGGTTTAAGGCCAAGTGCTTGTTTGAACTGTTTTTTCTTAAGCTCATCAACTGGTTTGTAATCATCAGAGATGGGAATGCCTGTAAAGACAGTTTTTTCTGGCGGGTAAGAATAAAATTCTACTGGCATACCGGTAGCGTGCAATGCAGCCTTGCCAGCGATTAGGCGATTAGCTAGCCCCGGCACGGTATCAGAGTCGTGGGTTATATACGGTATACCTAGGCGCCCAGCAACTTTGCCGATAGGTACGCCTACAAAACCACCTTTAATAAATATGCCGTCCGGTTTTATTTTTTTAAGTAGCCTCTTCGCTTGGGCGAAGCCTCTGACAACCCGCACGGTATCACGGGCGTTAAGCGCATTAGACCGGACATCGATTAATTTTTTGGCCAACGACTGGCCGTGATAACGGCGGAATTTGCCGGCAGAAATCGTATAACTTTCGTCTATAACTTTCTGTCCCTCTAAGATTCCGGAGAATTTGCTGCCCTTCTCGCCAATGTATATTAGATATATATCGGGTTTAAGCCGCTTTAGCTCACGCGCGATTGCCAAGAGCGGCGTGATGTGGCCACCAGAGCCGCCTCCGGTTAGAACTATTTTAAGTTTAGTGTCTATTGGAGTAACCGACTGCATAAGTTCTGCCCCTTTGGTTTAGACCACTGGCCTCGCCTTCGCTTGGTTGCGAAGGTGCATAGGTTGTATAACGGGAAATTTGGAACGCCAGGCCCAGAGCGCCGGTGACAAATAGTAAGCTAGTCCCGCCGTAGCTGATCAGCGGCAGTGTAATGCCCTTTAGTGGTAACAGGCCAATCATGGCACCCACATTTATTAGAGTTTGGGTACTCAGCCAGGCCAAGATACCGGTTACAATCAGCCGGCTAAAGTTATCCGGTGCGTGCTCAATTATGCGTTTTAGCCTGGCGAAAAGACCGATGAACAAGCCTAGTAGCAACGCCGTGCCAATAAAGCCAAACTTTTCAGCATAGATGGCAAAAATGGAGTCGTTAGCCGACTCTGGCAAGTAGCCGTAGGCATAGACACTGCGGCCTAAACCCAACCCGGCCATGCCACCCGACCCGACAGCGTTTAAGGCTTGGCACACCTGGTAGCCGGCATCTTGGCAATCACTCTGTGGGTGCAAAAAAGTCAGCAAACGGCTGCGTCGATAACTGCTAGGGATAATCAGCAGACTCAGGACAATGACTATCCCTACCCCGGCCAGTATAATTTTTTTGAATGGCAGTCCAGCAACAAAGGCCATTGCGGCGATCATGCCTATCATGGTGACAGTTGAGCCAAAGTCACTTTGAACAATTCCTACTACCGCACCGATGGCTAGCACGGCAATACCAATTGGTTTAAGGCTTTTATCAAAGTCTTCTAAGTTTTGCTCTTTCATACGCTGAACTAGAAATGCCCCCAGCCAAATTAGCAGTGCAAACTTTATAAGCTCTGCGGCCTGGAAAGACATGCCCCCAAGTTGAATCCAGCGGTACGCACCATTAACTCTCTCACCAAACAACCGTACGGCTACGGCTGAACCAGCGGCCAAATACAGCAATGGTTTTTGATAATGTTTCCAGGTATTCAGTGGTAAGTTTGCCAGAACAATAAAAGAAGCCACGCCCAGCAAGGTTGCAAGCAACTGGCGATTAATAAAGTAATTGTCACTGACATTATTCTGGGCACTCAGACCAGGGCTAATAGCATAAATAACCACCAAGCCGATGACCAACAATATAACGCTAATTATTAGAAGCCAGTAGTCCGGTTTGTGCCGGCGTTGGTTGGTATGATCCGTTTGGAGTGGCCGGCGCCCCCGCCCCAAGCTCATTTCAGATTTGCCCGCCCAGTAGGAAAAGTATGAGGCCGACTACTGCGGCCACTTGGCCTAAAATCCAGAAGCGCATAGTAATTTTGGTTTCTGGCCAGCCGCTAGCCTCAAAGTGGTGATGAATCGGCGAGCTTTTGAAGACCTTTTTGCCGTGGCGGAATTTTTTAGATGTCAGTTGAATGATTACCGAACCGGCTTCCGCTACAAACACAAAACCGATGATTGGCAGCAGCACGACAGTATTGGTAAGCATGGCCACCACGCCCAATGCCGTCCCTAACGCAAACGAGCCAACGTCGCCCATAAAGAATCGCGCCGGGAAAATATTAAACCAAGTGTAGCTTAGCAGCGCCCCGACGATGCTCAAGCAAAAGCCGGCTACGCCGTAACGACCTTCCACGAAAGCAATAATGGCATAGGTGCCAAAAGCGATGGCCGACAAACCCCCAGCTAATCCATCCAAACCATCTGTCATATTAACAGCGTTTGCTGTAGCCACAACCACTAAGACAAACAATGGAATAATTAGCCAGCCAAGCATAATGCTGCTGCCCCAGGGCACATGAATGGAGTGGACATCCAACTTGGCATAAAAGAACCAGCCGCCAATTGCCGCAACTATTGTGGTTAGCAGTAGTTTTAGCTTTGACGGCAAGCCAGCTACGCCAAGACCGTTACCACGGACGTTAATGAAGTCATCAAGCAAGCCAACACCACCTGCGCCCAAAAGTGCGGCAAGCGGTAGCCAAGTTTCTGTTCGCTCTAAGTTGGCCAGTAGTGTAACGATTGATACGGCTAAAACAAAAATAATCCCGGCCATAGTTGGTATATGCCGACGGTGCTTTTCTGCGTGCAGACTATTAAAAACGGTCGCGACTTCCCCACTAATGGCAGTCTCGCGCGGCTTTTTCCACCAGCTATAATGATACGCCAGCGTTGTGTAGATTGGCGTAATGATCATACTTAGCGCAAAACTAAAAAATGCCAACGTCAATATCCGGACAACGGTATTTGTGCTAACTGCAATGTTAAGAACGTTGGCCATATTCATCTATTATACCTTAACTCTTAGGTGTTATGTTGAAATTATCAATCAGCATGTTGGTAAGTTTAACAAATATCGGCTGGGCCGCTTTAGAACCGGCATAGCCGGCGATTCCCGGCTCGTTGACCCTAACCACAATTACATAATCGGGCTTAGCGCCACCGACAAAACCTATATACATACCATTATATTTATCAGCGTAATAGCCACCACCGCCAGGCCGAGCAATCTGGGCCGTACCAGTCTTACCACCAATTGAGTAGCCCGGGCGAAACTTTGGAACGATATTCTTATTAACGACATTCTCTAGTAGCGCCTGCATATCATTACTGACTGATGGCGAAACTACCTTGGCACCGATTATCGCCGGCTTTTTAGCAGTAACAACGCCATCACTATTGGTTGTGCTATCCACTAAATGCGGCTGGTAATAAGTCCCGCCATTAACGACGGCTGAGAGCGCAGCGCCAATTTGCAGTGGAGTAATTTGAAGCGCTTGGCCAAAAGATGTGTTGGCATAAGCAATGTTAAGCCCGTAACCATTGTTTGGGTCGGGAATGTAGCCAGGCTCTTCGTAACCCTGCTCAATACCGGTCTTCTGGGCAAAATGATAATGATTAATCATGTAGTCAAGATCG
>CAZYVW010000046.1:0-5714 GCA_964651645.1 uncultured Candidatus Saccharibacteria bacterium | reverse complement strand
AGCTACCCGGTGTCTGTCTGGCACCTTAACCCCAATTCACGCGGATTGAGTATTGGCAATGTGGCTAGGGACACAAGAATATACTATTGCACTATTACGCCTAAAGATGGCGAAGAAGTACTCGTACTACTCGATATAGCAAACAAGAGATCCGCCGCCAAACACTCTGGTAGTTTCCGCAAAACCTAAAGTCCCGCAAATGTTATTATTAAGCTATGGATAAGCCTGTGCTTTATTTGATGGTCGGTTACCCTGGAGCTGGTAAAACCACAGTCTCTAAGATTATTCACGAGCTAACTGGTGCCACGCACTTGTGGGCGGATCACGAGCGCCGCACGCGTTACGACCACCCAACCCACAGCCACCAGGAAAATATAGAACTTTATGAGGATTTGAATGCCGTAACTGAAGACCTGCTGGCAACCGGTAAAAGCGTCATTTTTGATACTAACTTTAATTTTTACAAAGACCGCCAGAAACTCCGGGAAATTGCCGCCAAACACGGAGCACAAACCAAACTTATTTGGGTACGCACGCCCAAAGACCTAGCTCGCCAACGTGCCACCCATGGCCTTGGCCAAGATACTCGCGTGTTGGGTGACATGCCGGCCGAGCAGTTTGAACGTATCAGTAGCAACATGCAACCGCCAGGGGCCGATGAAAAAGCCATAGAAATTCAAGGCACTGAAGTCAGCCCAGAATATATCAAACAGACAATCGGCATCTAAATGGCCAGGCACGTAGGCAGGCGACACGTAACTGCTTTGATGAGCCTGGCTATACCGCTGTTTATTTTCGTTGCTCAAAGCCAGGGCTGGCTGAAGCCGGCGGCCCAGGCTATAAAGACCAGTCAGCCGGGGTTGTACCGGGTTACTAAGTTTGATGATGGCGACACAATTGCCGTAGATATGAATGGCAAACAAGAGACGGTGCGCTTTATAGGTGTGGACACGCCGGAAACCCATGACCCGCGTAAAGCCGTGCAGTGTTTTGGCCAAGCAGCCGCCGGCTTTACTAAGACACTAATTGGCACAGATCAGGTCCGGCTGGAGGCCGACCCGCTCAGCACCAACCGCGACCGCTACGACCGCTTGCTGCGCTATGTCTACTTGCCAGATGGCCGGTTGCTAGAGGCTGAGATTATCCGCGAAGGCTACGGCTTTGCTTACTTAAGCTTTCCGTTTACCAAGAGCGACGAGTTTAGAGCCCTGCAAGACCAAGCCAGGGAAGCCAAGCGTGGCTTGTGGAAAGACTGCCAGCCAACAGCCAACCAATATGGTGGCTATACGTCTAACGATCAGTAGGCTTGAAAACCCAAAACTTGTACCATAAGTAGTCCCAGACGGTCGTAAACAGAGCTGAGATGGCGAAGCCGATATATGGCGTATGGTGCAAATGGACAACCTCAGCCACGATGGCGTAATCAATAATTAGATCTACGGCGTTAACCAGAACATAGCGCCACACCACCCGCTTGTCTTGGCCCTTGAGGCGCGAGTCATAAAACGCCCAGTAGCGCTGAATCAGATAGTTGGCCGTCCAGCCCAATATGTCAGCTAGGATTTTGGCGGCGTACCACGGCCAATGAAGCAGGTTGTAGGTAAGCGCAAAGGCCGCCAGCCCGCCCCAAAAATAGACGCCACCGCCAACCATGTACTCGGCAAATTGGACGTTAAGTTTCTTTGGCTTTGTCATTTTTTTAGGAATCCGAGCGCTTTTTGTGCATGCCAAATTTGTAGGCAATCGGGTTGTTTTCTAAGTTGTAGTGGTGGGTGTGGCGGTAGATTTCATTGGCCACGGCTTTAACTGTCAGCCGCCAGCCCTCGGTCCGAGGCCGGCGCAGGTCAACGTAGTAATAAGTCTTCTCTACAAAGCCAAAGCCTGCATGCCCAGCCCGGCTAACGTAGTCATAGTCCTCGCCAAACTGGATTTTGGGATTGAAGCCGCTTAATGATTCAAACAATTGGCGCTTAGTCAAAATGCACCAGCCAGGCGCTACCGGGTGTTTGGTCCTGGCTAGCAGCTTGATGTAACGATAGTTAAGCCCGCTACCGAAGGTTTCCAGAGCGCTAGCGCCCTGGTGGCGAATTTTAGCCGTGGCCGTTTGCCAGCCATGGTTTTCGGATTCTTTAATTAGCGTGTTTATAAAATCTGGGTCATCAATATGGTCGTCAGCGTCTAGAAACAGCAGCCACTGGCCGCTGGCTTGCTTAGCCCCAGCGTTGCGTCCGGCTCCTGGACCTGTAGGCGGCGACTCTACCAATTTAATATCAAGCTGGTTTTTAAAGCTATCAACTAGCTCTTTAGTGCCGTCTTTGGACTGAGCGTCCGAGACAACCACCTCAAACTGCTCAAACTTTTGCTTGGTTAGATCCTTAAGTAAGCGCTCCAGGTAAGTTGCGTCGTTAAAAGCCGGGATAACAACTGAAACATCTGGTTTTGGCATAGTTTAATCTTACGCCGCCTCTTGAAGCCGGACAACCGCGGCTTTTAGTTTATTTGCCCAGGCGTCTCTGGAGGGCGGTGATTGGCCAGCCCAAAAAAGAGCCAACGGAAAACAGGCTGGTCATCAGCCAGCCAACGCTTGCCCCAGGTAATAACCGCAATAACCCGAGTTTTAGCTCTTTATGTTTTTTTAGTGACTCATCTTGACGATGAAGCCTAAATGTTAAAAAAGTTCTTAGGGCATAGTTATAAAATTTTGGCCAATAGAAGTAAGTCTGGCCTTTAGTGGTAACAAGCAGTTTATTGTCTTGAATAATCTGACCACCGGCGCCAGTTATTAACAATGAAAGGTCTTGGTCTTCATGCACGATAGTCTCATCAAAAGACACGTGCTGACGGACCTTCAACCAATAGTCGCGCTTAATGGCCATATTTGCGCCCCACATTGTTATATAGCGGAAAAGGCTGTGCGCGCACCAGTAATAGATTCTGGACCAAAAGACCACGTAGACACTCTCAACCCAAGGAAAAATATTTGTCCGGCCAAGCCCAGTTACACCGGCAATGTCTTGCGCAGCAAAATCAGTTTTTATACGCGCGACCCAGTCAGGCGCCAGTAAACTGTCGGCATCAATACGCCCAAGGATGTCACCTTTGGCAGCATCAAATCCGGCCGACCGAGCGTGGCTCCGGCCTTGTCGTGGTTCTTTTATAATCGTGACAAAGGGGTAGCCTTTAGCAATCTCTACTGAAGCATCCGTCGAGTTATTATCGACCACTATCACTTCGTCCGGCAGCAAGGTTTGGTTTTTGACGGACTCAAGGCAGGCACGCAGGTGGTGTTGTTCGTTGTAAACTGGTATAACTAAACTAAGCGTAAGCGCACGATTTTTTGCCATATTTTAAGCCTAACAGAATGACTATTAAAAACATTATTCGTAGAACGATCCAGTTTGTAAAAACCAAAGCCACGGACGTCAACAAGTGGCGGCAGGCTAGCTTGTGGCACAAGCTTTTGGCAGTGGTCATGGCCGGAGTCATCTTGATTACCGGTTCTATGTACGGCATTGCGCAGTGGTACATTATTTCCAATCGCAACAAGCCAATGAACTACGGCGTAACTTTTATTTCTTCTTACGCCGAGTACTTTCAACTTAATCCCAAAGAGACGCTTAAGGCCATGTTTGATGATTTGGGCGTCAAAAACATCCGTCTAGTTAGTTACTGGGACCAAATCCAATCCCAAAACTCTAACAGTTACGATTTTTCTGACTTAGACTGGCAGTTTGATATGGCCCAAAAGGCTGGGGCTAAAGTTACCTTGGCAATTGGCTTGCGCCAGCCGCGCTGGCCGGAGTGCCACCCGCCAGATTGGGCCAAAGCCATGCCCAAGAACGAATGGCAACCAAAGCTCAACAACTTTATAGCCGAGGTCGTTAACCGCTATAAAAACAACCCGGCACTAGATAGTTACCAACTGGAGAATGAGTTTTTCCTGAAGGCTTTTGGTTTGTGCACTGACTTTGACCGCAACCGTTTAGTTAGTGAATACAACCTGGTTAAGGACCTGGATAGCAAACATACCCTGATTGTCAGCCGCAGTAATAACGCCATCGGTTTGCCAGTGGGTAGTCCGCGACCGGACATGTTTGCCGTATCAGTCTACAAGCGGGTTTGGGACAAGACTATAACTAAACGTTATTTTGAATACCCGTTCCCAGCCTGGTTTTACGGCTTTTTGGCCGGCGCTGGTAAATTGCTAACTGGCAAGGATATGATTATCCACGAGCTACAGGCTGAGCCCTGGGTACCGGATGGTTACGAATTAGCAACAGCACCGCTAGCCGAGCAAGATAAATCAATGAACGCCGTGCGTCTAAGGTCGCGCTTTGAGTACGGCAAGGCAACCGGCATGAAGACGATTGAGCTCTGGGGTGCCGAGTGGTGGTACTGGCGCAAAGTCCATTTTAACGACCCCAGCCTCTGGAACGTCGCCAAAGAAGAAATCCAAGCAGGCAACCAAAGTCATAAGTAAGAACATTTTTTAGCCTTTTTGTCTATACTTCTTGTGTTTATCTGTTACAATTACATCTATTGTGAAGAAGAAACGCCACAATCAGCCTAAGATGATCTCTAATAAGCGCGCCCGCCACGACTACGACCTTGGCGATAGTTTGCTAGTGGGCATTGCGCTGACTGGGGCGGAAACAAAAGCTCTGCGCATGGGCCACGGGCAACTACGCGGCGCTTACGTGACACTCAAAAACGGCGAATTGTGGCTAATTAACGCAACTATCAGTGGGACCAACGGCGTGCCCATAGAAGAGGCTGAGCAAACGCGCGCTCGCAAGTTGCTGGCCAAACATCGAGAAATTGAAGCCTTGATTGCCCTGAAAAACCAAGGCAAGACCATCCTGCCGCTTGAGGTCTTAACTCACGGCCGCTACATCAAAGTCCGGATTTCCGCCGGCAAGGGCAAGAAACTTTATGACAAAAGGCAGAGTCTGAAAGCCCGCGACGAAGAACGTTCTATCAATACCGCTCTCAAACAGCAAAACCGCTAAAGCAAATGATTCAAGGCGCGGAAAGCTCCGGCGCCAATTGTAATGTCCACCAGGACTCCGGCCAAGCCGGCCACAATGCCCAAGGCAAACAATAAGCTGTCCTCAAAAATAAACGACAGACTAAGTAGCACTACGCCCATGGCTGGCAAAGTATCTAGCCCAATAAATGGTATTGGCAAAAAAGCCAGTAGAGTAAAAATAAACACCAGCAGCCCAAATAATCGCCCAAACCACTGGTTACTAAAAATGTGGCTATAGCGCGGGCGGGCAAACCTCTCAGCCTTGTTAACATATTTAATAATTCTGGCTGAGACTTTAGGGCGCGTTATACCGCGGACACGCAAGTTTTGCCAGCGTTTTGGCAGCCAGATGGTTTTGCGCCCCCAAACCATTTCTAAAGCTAGCAGCATAGTAATAATCTCAAAAATGTGGCTGACGCCGCCTGTTGGAATGGGCAGTGCTGGGAAGATCATCAATAATAAAAAGCTAATAGCAAAACTTTTTTCTTCAAAAATACTACCCAAGGACTTCACGGTTTTGGGCTGTTTGCTGGTCAGCCACGATTCCAACTCGCGGCTGAAACTAATTTTTGCCATACGCATATAGTACCTTACGAAATAAAAATAACTTCATTGATATGAAGTTATTTCTTGGCTCCGGAGGCCGGGCTCGAACCGGCAACCCTCTGATTAACAGTCAGATGCT
>CAZYVW010000045.1:0-5833 GCA_964651645.1 uncultured Candidatus Saccharibacteria bacterium | reverse complement strand
GGCTAGTACCGACATACTCGTGCTCTGGTGGTGGAACTTGTATACCAGGAGGCAGAGGCGAAGGATCGGGTGTTGGAGTAGGAAGTGGAGTAGGTGGAGGTGTCGCTGGCACAATTGGGGCTACAGTAGCTCCGTATGGCTGTGTTTCACCTACAGGCGTGGGCGCAGCGCCGCTGGCAACTACATCGTAGTGAGCACCGGTGGCATCAGAAGCATGCTGCAGATTCCAGGCGTCGGCTTGGGCTTGTGTCAGATTAGAGCGCGAAACAAGACCAGTGCTGCTATCAAGAATGTCGAACCTGCCATCATTAGCGTGTGAAGCAAATTGACCCGGAGCCCCCTGCTCTGTCTGAACGACTGGCTGGCCATTTAGTGTACCAGTAACTGTAAGTGGAGCAGCGTTTGGATTATTAGGATTAGCTAGTGTAGGTAATGGCGTAGGTTGATCCGTAGGTGGAGGTGAAGCGCCAGCAGCAGCTTCCATAATTTTGGCGGAAGCTACGCTATCAAGCTCACTGCGTCTGGTTAGCTGGCCATCTGTATCAACAATCATTTCCGGTTGGTCGCCATGGGCCGGGATAATAGTGCCCACGGGCCCTTGCGCAAATGGGGCATCCGACGGTGTTTTATCATCTGCAATTTTAAGTGGACCTCGATTGGCGCTTTCAACAACCTCCTGTTTGCTAGGGTCATGCCATGCACTATTAGTACCGCCCCGGCCAACCCGATAGGATACATCCGTGTCTATATCGCTAAGTGAGCGGCCTGTGCCGCTTAAAACTTCGTTGGCTAACTTGTCAATTTTGGCTTGATCCCACGTCTCACCGTAAGCTTGGGCAATGCTTCTAACTTGGGCACGGGCTATGTCCATTCTTTCGCTTGAATACTGTGATCCGCTTGAGCCATCCGCTGAGCCTGCAGCACCAACGGTAGCCCCGCCAGAAGTACCGCCGCCTGTTGGAGATGGGCTAACTATGCCTTTAGATGCCGCGACAGCGTTGTTCCACGCTATCGTGCTGTCCCATACTTGATGGGCTTGAGAATCTGTCATCGTGGCTCCGGGGATAACTACAGTTTGACCAACCTGTATAAGGTTGGGGTTAGTAATACCTGGGTTGGCGTCAAGGATTGCACCTACGGTAGTGTGGTTAGCCGCGGCAATAGCGCCCAAAGTATCCCCGCCGCCAACCGTATACTGGTTGCCGTCCAGCGAGCCGTGGGTGGCACTGTGATCGACTCTTACTGTTACAGTTCGCTCCCCACCAGGAGGGGCGACAGGTGGCGGTGGAGCAGGAGGTGCGGCAGGCGGTGACGGTGGAGTAGTAGGTGGAGCCGGCTGTTCCGTACTTATAAGTGTAGCACCAGATACATCAGTAGGTGGTGGCCCATATATTCCATAATTACCAGATGGTGGTGGAGCGGCGGGAGAATGAGTGGTCACACCTGGTTGAGTACTCCAGTCTTGGGCACTACGCGAATCATCGGGCATCTGTACACCCGTAGCATCGTCTTTGCCGTCACCATCTAAGTCTTCTAACAGACCATCGTTACGGGTCGGGTCAGTGCTTGCAGCCATTATATTTCCTTATTTAAAGTTTTGCTTTTAGTTTTATACATCTTATTATTCGACTAAGCGCGTGAAAAAGCAATAGCGAAATGCTTCCCTGTTGCTCAAGGGTCTATTTGTAAGAATACAGAAAAAGGCCATTACCCTGCTTCCCAGGAGTTTTACCAGGTATCTCAAAAGCGTAGCTAACAAGTTTTACGGGCTTAGCAGCCTCAGCCATAATCTTTGCATTAAGTTTGGCCATAAACCGCGGGTGCAGAAAAACAAAAATGCCATCGGCCGGCTGCCAAGTTTTATGCCAAAAATTGCCATAAATTACTTTTACATTTTTGCGCTCGGGCCAAGTAGAGACAAGCGCTACCAAAAACAGCAAAGGGTTTAGCTCATAGCCAACCGCTTTAATCCCCTGCATTGCGGCAACCTTGAGCACCCGCCCGTCGCCACAGCCTAGTTCCAACATCGTCTGTCCGGGGTTTAAAGCCAATATGTCTAGGGCTTCATTTATTTGTTTCTTCCGCGTCGGCAAGTACGGCGCGCCAAACAAGACAACACTGCCAAACAGCAAGATAATAATGCCAGTACCTAACAATAAAAGGTTAAGCATCTTTAACTAGCGTTTTTCCACTTGGCTTTGACTTTTGTAACCGTGTTCTCGGCAGTTTTTAAATACTTATCAATTTCCTGGATTATCTCCATCCCGCGCTCGTAGAGTTTGGCGGCTTCATCGATATCCAGTTCACTGCTTTCCAGTGACAGCATAATATTATCAAGCTCAGCGTTAAGTTTATTGTAATTTGTGTTCTTTGCGGTTGTCATGATCTTATTTTACCTGAGTTTCCAGGCTTCCATCAGCTAGTTGAATATTTAGGCTGCCTGAGTGAACGGCTTTTACAGACCGTATGACTTTGCCGTTTTGCCGTACAACTGCGTAACCGCGTCTTAAAATAACTTCCGGGTTAAGCGCCGCTAATAATTTTTGCAGCCCTAAAAGTCTGTCAGATTCAGCGCGTAGCAATTGGCTAATACGGCTGTGGAGCAGCTGAACAGCTACTGCCAGATTCTGCCTAGCCTCTCCAGTTTTAGAGCTTAACAATTGGCCAAGCCGTAAACGGCTTTCTGCCAAAGTTTGGCTAATTTGTCGTTTGTCTGGTACTAGTAGCTGGGCGGCGTTGCTGGGCGTACTAGCCCTTAGGTCAGCTGCAAGTTCTGCCAAACTAATGTCTATTTCATGGCCAATGGCGACTATTGTTGGGATGCGGCTGGCGGCTACGGCTCGGGTGACTTGTTCTGTACTAAAGGCTGCCAAGTCCTCGGCACTGCCGCCGCCGCGGGTGATAACCAAAACTTCTGGCGTTTCTGCCGCTTGGTTGAAATATTCAATTGCTTCAATAATTTGGCCTGGCGCTAGCTCTCCCTGAACTTGAACATCAGCTAGTTCTATATTCACCCCGCCCCAGCGCTCTTTAATTATCTTAATAAAATCGTGGTAAGCCGCAGACTCACTGGAAGCAATCAAACCAATCCGGTTGGGCGCATGTGGCAGAACTCGTTTGCGCGAAGGCTCAAACAAGCCCTCGGCTTTTAGTTTGGCTTCTAATAGAGCGGCGGCTTTTTTGATACTGCCCTCGCCCGCCGGCTGAATATTTTGGACATTGATGCTGAAGCCATATTGCGGGTGCAACCGCGGTTGGCCACGAACTTTAAGTAGCATGCCGTCCTCCAGTGGTCCAGGTAAATTATAAATTGTGCCAAAGAATTTTACGCTAGACAGCTCGTCCTTAAGGTCAAAATATAGCCAGCGGCCTTTGCTAACTCGCAAGTTGGCCAGCTCACCAACAATACTGACGTTTGGGTAAGCAAACTCTAAAGTTTGATTTAATAACCCTACAAAATCTGAAACTGAGAGAACAATTTCATTCATTGGTCTTTGACCGAACGCCTAGGGCTTTGTGGTAGAAATAATAGCCTGGGATAACCTGAATAGTAATGCTAATTACACGGTACATAACAGTTACCGGTAAACTGACAGACGGCGGAATACCGGCAGCGGCTAAAACGGCTGTCATCAGCGCTTCATAAATACCTAAACCTCCTGGCAAAACAGAAATCAAGCCGGCAAAATTAGCCACAGCATAAGCCAGGATAACCGCTCCTGGGTTAACCCAGTGCCCAAACGCAATGTAGACAACATAGATAACTGTTAGCTCAGTTAAGTTGGCTAAGAACGCGCCAATTAGTGGTCCCTTTAATTGCCGGTAGTCTTTCTTAAGTAGCATGTAATTATCGTGCAGTTCGTTGAAGGCTGACTGGACTTTGGCAATATTAATTGTCTCTGGGTGTTTAGGACGGAAAAAGTGTATGGCCCGATTAAACAGCCGCGTAACAGACGTAAAAAAGGCTTGTATGCGCCTTTGGCTTTCAATAATAAAGGCTAAGCCAAAAGTGGCAACAATCAAAAGTGTAGCTAGGGACCCAGAAACTAAAATAATTAAATTGCTGGCATGACCACCAACAGCCAACATAAATAATCCAGCCACCAGCAGAACCTCGTACGTCAAAAACAGAAAGATAAAACGCATGGTCTGGACCAGCGTTGCCTTGGCCGTACTAATGCCCAGGCTCCTTAGACGCAGACTAAAATAAGAAAAGCCTGAAACACCGCCAGTTGGGAAAATGTGGTTAATAAGGTTCAGCTCAAGCGATACCTTGAACATTTCCTTGTATGTAGTCTCTACCCCGAGAATTCTAAAAAACGCCCGATACATTTTAGCGTAGGCGTCGTAGTTCCAGGCTTCTAATGGCAAGATCAGGAATAAAACACCGGCATTTACTCTAGCGAGATTATGAAATGTATCTAGAATCTGGTGCCTTATAGCGTAAGTTACCCCAATCAGTGCCAAGATTGTAATAATATTTAAGGCTAGCTTCCAGCGGCTCTTTTTTTCTGTACCCATTGGGAGTAATTATACCCGACAAGTTATACTTAAAGCTATGTCAGGTAGTGTGTGTATCTTAGGAAGACAACCAGCATTGGGCTTAGCCGAGCTCGAAAGTTTGTATGGCGCGGAAAAACTTCGTCCTGTTGGCGTAAAAGCCGTAGTTGTTGATGTCGACCCTTGCCTGTTGGCCTTTGACCGCTTGGGTGGCAGTGTTAAGTTTTGCAAACTGCTAACCACGCTAGAAACAACCAACTGGAAAGAAATAGAAAAGTTCCTGTTACAAGTTTCGCCCGAGCATAGCCAGCGCATGGTTGAGGGCAAAATGCAGCTGGGTCTAAGCGTTATTGGCTTGGATGTCAGCCTTAAACAATTGCAGATCACTGGGTTGGAACTTAAAAAAGCCATCCGCAAAACCGGCCGCTCAGTGCGACTAATCCCCAATAATGCGCCAGAACTCAGCAGTGCCCAGGTTATCCATAACCACCTAACCGGACCGACTGGTTGGGAACTGGTTTTTATCCGTGACGGCAACAAGACCGTTATTGCCCAAACCGTACGGATTCAGGATATTGAGGGCTACGGACGGCGCGACCAAGCCCGGCCCAAACGCGATGCCCGTGTTGGCATGCTGCCGCCCAAGCTGGCCCAGATAATTGTTAACTTGGCTGTTGGCGCTCTGCCCGATGAAGCCAAACAATCGGTTTGTGAAATCCCACCAGACCAACCAATACCAAGAGCGCATTTTGAAGGCGTGTCTATTTTGGACCCTTTTTGTGGGACTGGGGTAGTTCTGCAAGAAGCCCTGCTTATGGGTTACGACGCATATGGCACTGACCTAGAAGAACGGATGATTGATTACTCGCGCCAAAACTTGGATTGGCTGGCCGAGCGTCACAATCTGGATGGCTTGACCTATCTTCTTGAAACCGGCGATGCCACTAACTTTGATTGGCAGGATTTTAGCATTGTGGCTGGTGAGACTTATTTGGGCCGACCGTTTTCTTCCCTGCCGGATCCAAAGGTTCTACAAGAAGTTATCCAAGATGTAGATACAATCCACCGCAAGTTTTTAAAGAATATAGCAACGCAGGCAAAGTCTGGCGCACGTTTATGTTTAGCCATCCCGGCGTGGAAAACGCCAAATGGTTTTAAGCACCTACCAGTTCTTGACCAATTAACAGAGATGGGTTATACTCGGCTGAGCTTTGTTCACGCTCGTAATGATGATTTGGTTTATCACCGTGAAGGTCAAATCGTCGGCCGTGAACTTTTAGTAATAACAAGGAAGTAGTTAAATGTCCCACGTCAAAGCAGGCGGCACATCCAA
>CAZYVW010000044.1:0-5840 GCA_964651645.1 uncultured Candidatus Saccharibacteria bacterium | reverse complement strand
CGCTCGGCTTGGCCGCCACACTTTGGGCAATCAACAACTAACCAATCTTTAGCTCGGGCCAGAGCGCTGCGGCCATCGCCGCTGGGCTGGAAGTCTTCCAACTCCGGCAAAATTACTGGCAAATCTGTATCCGGCAATAATACTGGGCCGTCTTTAGGACAGTTAACAATTGGTATGGGTGCGCCCCAGTAACGCTGGCGGCTGACGCTCCAGTCGCGCATTTTGTAATTGACTGTTTCTTTGGCCGTATCTTTTTTACCAAGCCAAGCCACAATCTTTTCGCGCGCTTCGGCACTTTTTAGGCCGGTAAACTCCCCAGAATCAATTAATATTCCTTCATCATGAAAGCAATACTCTTTATTTTTACCTTTTCGGCCTCAGTGGGATCTTCCGGTACCAACGTAACTTTTGCGGGTATTTTGTACTTTTCGGCAAACTCCCAGTCGCGCTCGTCATGGATATCACCAAACACTGCACCGGTACCGTAGCCGCCTAACACAAAATCAGCGATCCAAATTGGAATTTTCTCATCATTTGCCGGGTTAATGGCGTAGGCGCCGGTAAATACGCCAGTTTTTTCTTTGGTGTTTTCTTGGCGTTCTACTTCACTTTTGGCTTCAGCCTGTTTTATATACTTTTCCACCTCTGTGGACTGCGAATCTCTGGCAATCTTGGTTGCCAGAGGGTGCTCCGGGGCAAGCACAATAAACGCCGCACTAAAGATAGTATCAGCACGAGTCGTAAAGACAGATATTTTTTGTTTGCTATCATCTACCTGGAAATCAATCTCAGCGCCTACGCTACGGCCAATCCAATTTTTTTGGGCCAGCTTGACGCTTTCTGTCCAGTCCAAGTCATCAATCGCATCTAGCAACTCGTCGGCATAGTCGGTAATTTTAAAGAACCATTGTTTGACTTCCTTCTTTGCAACTTCTGGGTCATCAGGGCCGTCATGGCGCCAGCATTTGCCGTCTATTACCTGCTCGTTAGCTAGAACCGTCTGGCACTTAGTACACCACCACTGCATGCGGGAATCTTGATAAGCCAAGTCATGACGGTACATTTCTGAAAAAATCCACTGTGTCCATTTGTAATATTCTGGTAGGTGCGTGGAAATTTCTTTTTCCCAGTCGTTGCTCCAGGCCATGGCTTTGTACTGTTTGTGATAGTCAGGGATAATCGTGGCCATTGACTCCTGCGGCGAGACACCGGCTTTGATAGCATAGTTTTCCGCCGGCAAGCCAAAAGCGTCCCAACCAACTGGGTGGTAGCTTTCATAACCTTGTTGGCGTTTAAAACGGGCTTTAACGTCGCTAATGGTGTAATTTGTGGCATGTCCAATATGAATACCCGCGCCAGACGGGTAATTGAACATACTCATAGCAATGTATTTAGGCTTGGAACTTTTAAGATCGGCTGTATAAACGCCGGTCTCTTCCCAAAATTTTTGCCAACGTGGCTCAATTTCCTTAGGGTTATAGCGTTTCATGTATTTAAACAGTATAGCGAGGTTATTACCGGTGCGCTAGAGGTGGCGTAGTTTGCGCCGGGCGGTTTCAAAAGCTTTAGTTACTGGATACCTAAGATGATTAACGGCCAAATCCTGAGCTGGCAAGTAAGCCACGTCTTCGCCGCCAAAGCCACGTTTAAAAACTGACACGCCGTAAAAGCGATGCTTGGTTTGGCCGTGGCCGGTAACACCCCAAAAGTTGTAACGCGTGCAGCCGCGTTTTTGAGCTTCTTTGATCGCCTGCCACTGCACAGCGTAGGCGCCGGGTATTTTGCGGGCCAGTTCTGTACTGGCACCGTAGTGATAGGCCGCTTCCGGGCCATAAAAAATTATGAAAGCCATGGTTAATAATTTGCCTTCGTGTGTGGCGCGGTACATTAGGGCGTTACCGGACTCTGCAAAAACCTTGAACTGCTCGCTTAGGAATTTTTTGCTAAACGGCACAAAGTTTTGGCGCTTAGCGGTTTCTAGCTGGAGGTCATAAAACTCATCCAAATATTTAGCTTCAGTCGTAGCCTCGACTTTAATGCCCATGCGTCCTGCTCGGTTAACCTCATACTTGGTGCCTTTGCGCATGGCTTTTTTTAGTTCTTCTTCTGGCTTGGTGATATCCAGCTGGGTGGTTAGTTCGGCATGCAAGTGCATTGGCGCTTTTTTAAAACCAAGACTTTTAAAAAGTTGTTGGCTTTTATCATTTTCCAGTAGCTGTGGGCGGCAACGCACAAAAACACATTTTTGCTCTAATGCAATTCGCTTGGCTTCGTCTCGCCAAGCAGTAACTAGTTTATGGTTTTTCCAGTCCAGGATTGGACCACCCGGAATAACAAGGTGCCGGCCGCGGCGGGCTGGTTCAACGATAGACAGCATAATGCCAGCCAACTTGCTGTTCTCATAAAAACCACTGCGGAAAACTTTGTGGTTCAAATGCTCATGGAACTCGCCCCAGTACCAAGAATGCAAAAAATTCGCCTCCGGGTGATCATGCATAAAGCTTTCCCACTCGGCTTTGTTTTCAACGGACTTTACTTCAATAGACATTGGCTAACCTTTTGCGCAATTACTTTGGCTTGCTTTTCACTGACATTAATATGGGTTGGCAAGTTAACAATCTCCCCACAGAGTTTTTCCGCCTCAGGACACTCCCCGGCTTTATAATTGGTTTTCTCCATGTAACGCGAGGGCGCGATTGGCACGTCGTACCAAGTATCGCCAATATAAATACCGGACTGCTTAAGACAACCAACAACTGCTTGTCTGTCTGGGACCAAGACCGGAAAGCGTAGGTACAACGGCAGGCTGCCGGCGAGTGGTTTAATTTTTATGTCTTTTGGCAAATTGGCTTCATAAATTGCCGCTATATTTTGGCGGTGAGCCGCTTCCTGGACTCTTCTATTCCAGCGGCCAAGCAGTAGCATGGCAGACTTACTGGTCATGGTCTGAATACCTTCTAGATTGTCATTCATTGGCGTGCTTAAGGCGTGCAGTTTTTTAAGCCCGCCGTGCAGATATCTGCCGACTCCAATTGGATAGGTTAGACGGATTAGCCCAGTCCAAAAGGGATAAAAACGGTTTTTGAATCTTGCACCGATGCCAATACCGGGCAAGCGGTGTATGTTGGCGGGCTTCAAGCGCCTATCGATCAAAGCTCCACCAGCTACAACATCCAACGGCTTGTCTTGGCTGAAAGATAGCATTGTAAAATCTCCGGCCAGCCCGGCTTCTGTGTCATCGCCATATTTTGCGCCCAGGCTATGAGCTAGGTCCTCAATAATCAAAATCTTATTTTTGTCACAGTGGTTTTTAATGGCTGGCATGTCGGCGGGATAACCAAGAGTATTCTGAACAATAACGGCTTTAAGGCCTTTGGCTTTTACTAGCTCGTTTACCCCAAAGTTTAGCGAGCCTGGGCTAACGTCTAGAAGAACTGGCGCTAGCCCGGAGTTTACAACCGCTTGGTAAACCACATAACAAGTAAAGCCGTTGATGCCAATTTTGCTGCCTGCCGGCAACCCGCTTTGCTTGAGCGCCAACTCTAAAGCTTGGCGGCCTTTGTAAGTCAGAGTGGCGTTGCCTCCGTAGTACTTGCCAAGTTCGTCGGCCAGAGGTTTTTTAGCAATATTAAAACTAAAACCAAGCAGACTTTCTAAGATAAACCCAGGGCTGTAGTTTGAACCGAGCGAGTTGAATATTGCCATTCTAGCCTTTCACAGCCTCGGCAATAATGTCAGCCACTTCAGTAGCATTGGTGGCTTGCGGCGCGTGGCGGGCTCCGTCAATAACGTGCAGCTTGGAACCGGTCAAAAGTTTGTGCATTTTTTGACCGTCTTTTAGCGGAGTAATTTTATCTTCTCTTCCCCAAATCATCGTAATTGGCAGTTTTATCTTTGTAAGTTCAATGGTTTTGTCGGCATTCAACATATTTTGCATCGTAGCACGCATATTTGGCGGAGCTTTGCGGTAATCTTGGGCGCCTATAATTTTGTAATAAACCTTTTTAAGCAGCGGTAGGTTTTTAATGGGTTTGCCGAGTTTGGAGATTATGTAAAGAACTTTGAGTTTGGTGGTTCGGAGCTTGCTGCTATTAGCCAAACCAGCGCTGTCTATTAGAATCAACTGCTTTAGTTTGCCGGGATTTTTTTGAGTGTAAGCTAGTGCAATCCGGCCGCCGTTACTATGACCTATAACTACTGGACTGGTTTCACTCTTAAGTTTATCGTTGAGCCATTCTACATAATCATCAATATCCCAAACTTTATCGCTGGGCTCTGTTAATCCGGGAACTTGGAGCATAACTGGCTGCAAACCACGCTTTTCTAGCTCAGGCAGAATTGCCTGCCATTTGTCTAAGTTATAACTCCAGCCATGGATAATAAACACCTTCATCTCGGGAGACCCCACTTCTGTCGGCGTTTAATCCACGTTTTTTCTCGCCTCACCAATTTGGCAGCATCCTTAGGGTCAGCCAATAATTGTTCTATGACTCCCTCAAGAAAGCGCCCGCCTTTAAAAAGTAAAGCTTCACCGCCGCTTAAGTGTGACCTTAGATATTCCAATACCTCTTTAGGACTCTCAAAGCTGACAACTGGGATTTTTAGTTTTTTCTTGAGGATTGGCAGAGTGTATTTGTTAGTCCGTGGGCCCAGTAGCACCACGTGTTCAACGTCCATACTGGCAATTTTTTCGGCCAGGCCTTCGTGTTCTTCTTTTTCTAAACTGCCTTGCTCTAAAATATCACCCAAGACTAGCCACTTGTGTTTGGCCGGGTACTGCTCATAAAGCCCCAGGATTACCTTCATGGCGCCCAGGCCAGTATTGTAAGTACTGTCCAAAATTGTCAGACCATGCTGGCCGTGCAAGATATTACTGCGGCCCGGCGGCATCTCCAGCTTTTTGTAATGTCTATCCAGCGGCAAGTTCAGATAGTCCAGTAAATCGCTGACCATCTGCAAGCTATGGCCAAGCTCTTGCGGGTGCAGTCCAGGAACTTCAATTCGCTCTGTACCAAAGGTATAGAACGTGCTGCGCGGCGCAATCTCAAAGTTGGTCAGGTTCTTAGCCAGTGCCAGCTTTACCTCTACGCCATCTTTAGCTCGTTTCAACTGCTCAACCAGGTGTTTTTGATCACCGTTGGCAATCACTAGTTTTTGAGTTTTGGCTACAAAGTTTCCAAACTCATAAGCGATTGCCTCCTCGTGGCTTTTAAACTTGCCAGACTTTACGGGACGGTCGAAGTTCATGCTGTGCGTCCGATAAACGCTAACCCACAAGACGGCTTCTGGTTTTAATAACTTAGCTAGAAATTTACCCTCGCCAGGCCGGTCGCAGTCGGCTTCTACTATAAATAGTTTGGTTTTGGGCACTGACCTGAAGGCTTTAATGGGCGCGGCTAGTAAAAACAGTGGCCAATAAAACAAGCTAGGAACGTTAACCGGCAGACCCAAAATATGAAACGGGATACCAAAAGAGCTGTTGGCGTGATGGGTGTAAATTGCTTTGTTGCCAATTTGCGCTTCAACCAAGTGTAGCAACGTAGTTTTACCGCTGGAGCCTGTCAGCACAACAATTTGCGGCTTCCAACGCCAAAGAACAATCCGCGCCCACAAGCCAAAATACCAAGCAACCAAAAAATACAGACGCTTCTTAAGACTACTGAACATATACCTTATTTTACCTTTATAACGGGTGGTTTAACAGTGTTTACTGCCACGAACCTATCTGGTAAGGTAGTTAATGCATGGGGTCCTTTAGGCTTTTGTCTTGAGGACTCCACCATTTAGGGGCATTAGCGCAGTTGGCTAGCGCGCTTCCATGGCATGGAAGAGGTCAAGGG
>CAZYVW010000043.1:0-6047 GCA_964651645.1 uncultured Candidatus Saccharibacteria bacterium | reverse complement strand
TACCGACTTACCTTAACCGGTCTGAACGGCTACCAGGAAGTGCGGCATTTTAGTTAGGTCGCCAACAATTGGCTGGCCAGAAATGTCCTTACCAATCACAAAGCCTAAGGGGCCGGTGATTTCACCCCACTCGCGCGATTGCAACAGACTACTAATCCGTACCATGGCTGGTTTCACGTTAGGTACTTCAATGCCAACCGCCCGTTTGCCAGGGATTGGCGCTTCCATTCTTATTGAATGAGCTGCTAAGTCTAGCGCTAAGTTGTTCTCTAAGGCGGTCATTTTGGTCAGTTTTACCCCTGTTGGCGGCTTGAGGGTAAATTGGGTTACGCGCGGGCCAATGTTGGCGCCTTCCATCTCGACATCAATGCTAAAGTTGGCAAAAGTTTCCTGGATGGCCCGGGCGTTACCCTCTACATCACCGGCATCGGCTTTATCTTGCTTCTGATTGAGTAGTGTCAGCGGTGGGAACTGCCAGTTGGGATCACTGGCGGTAGTCAGGGCTTCGTGATTTTCCGGCGGGGATAGTTTTTGAGCGGTGTTACGCAGGCTGCTGGCCCGGCCGGCGTTGTGGTGCTCTACCGGCACACCTTCGTTCATTTTAAAGCCAGCGCCGTCGGCTTTTTGCTTGAGCTCGGCTAGTTCGCCCTCGCCATCATCGTCAGACTGGAAGATTTCAGCCAGGCTAAGCAAAGCTTTTGGTGAAATATCAAAGCACCAAAAGAACGCTAGAACCGTAAAGACAAAGAACATCAGCGACGTGGGGATTTTATCAATGGCAGATAACGCTACGCCGCCAACGGCTTTGCCAATAGCTCCGCCGTGACCGCCAATAAACTCGCCAGAGGCGTCTTTAGACACAAAAGCTACTTGCGCCCAGGCACTAGCCATCAGTAGTAGCGCTAGCATACCTGCCAGCCGGTGCAGCGGGATTTGTTTGTCCTCGCTCTTAAACTTGTGAATACCAAAGTAAATAAAGGCAACGGGTGTTAGATAAGCCGCCCAGCCCAGCGTCCAGTAGGCGCCCTTGAAGAGATCAACTGGCAGTGGACCGCCGGTTCCAAAACCGCCAAGTAATAAAAAGACCGCGCCTACAAACAGCACGATTGAACCGGCCAAAGGCCAAAAGGCCGACTTTTCAACTTCCTCGGATTTCTTCTTCCGCGGTTTTGTTTTTCTTTTTGCCATAACTGGTTTGTATTATATCAGTTTTAGACTCTTACTCGACTAAAAGGAAATCGTTTTACTCGGGCTCTATCTCTCACCTTAACAAGCCCGCCCAAGCTGACTTCTAGGGGGGCAACTGGTTCTGGCTTACCCGTCTTTGCGTCCTCAATAGCACGATTCAAGCGTGATAAGTTATCGCTAAATACTTGAGGATGTATAGGGTTGCCGGTCTGAGGAATATTGTCTTCACGCAGACCATCTCTTAGCGCCATCAGTTGATAAACAGCAGGGTCACCGCCGGCTTCTTCTAACAACCATAAATCTCCCGCTTTACCACTATCTTCAGCAGGCAGAACAGGACCATATTGCATGCCCTGAGAAACTGGTTCTGGTGTATAACGGCTTAGATCTTTCATGTACAAACAATATTATAGCAAAAATTACATCATTTGTCAATAACGGTTGTGCTTACTCTGTGATTTCTTCAGAAGAGCCAGGTTGCGGTTCTGCTATTTGCGGAATCTCATTAGCATATGATATTGGCTTAATACTTCCATCTTCTACAAAGACGGGCGTATCTGGTTCTAATATTGGGTGAGCTTCTGCTGGATCAACACCAACAGGCAGAGCATGAGGCTCAAAAGATTTAACTGCGGCTTTGGCTAGAGCTGGAAGCTTCGCTTTATCAAGCTGTTCCTTGGTTGGGCCATGGCCTTGCAAGAAAATGCCACTATCTCTGTCGTTAAATAGACTGCCCATCTTATTGCTCCCCACCTGTGTTTTGGCCATGGTTGATTTGCACTTCGGTTGACTGGGTGGTAGGAGTAGTTGAAGGCATTCTCCAGTCTCCTACGTCCTCAAGAGGAGAAGTGGTGGTTGTTTCAGGCTGTGTAGTAGAGGTAGTTGGATGGTTTTCTTGAGGTCCAGGGCCTTCAGGTCCTTGGGGCACGGTAGTCGTTTCACCTGGCGTGTAATCTGAATCTTTTCTAGTTGGAGTTGTAGTAGCTGGAGTTGTGGAAGCTGGAGTTGTTAAGCCTCTCCTGGATAGGTATGGGCTTTTGTAACCTTCTTCATCAGAGTGTCTTATAAGCAGTGTATCGGGAGAAGTTGTTACAGGCTCAATTACGGTTCCGGCAGCTGGAATGGTTGGGTCGACGTCTGTTTTTAGTGCATCTGAAGCTAAATCAACTCCTGTAAATGCTACTTTGCTATCACCATTATGAACTTCAAAGCTACCTTGGTTACGCGGAACTGGTACGGGGACAACTTCGATACCGCCTGCTACTACGTGTTCTAATTTCGAGCTTGGAGTTCTAAGCACGCTATCTGATAAAACATCGTGTGCATCACCGTTGAAAAGAGCCATTTATCTGTTTCCTTATTTTTATTGTTTATTGATATTTTCTGAGTTAGATTATAGCAAGTTAATGCCTGTTTGTCAATCTAAGCTTTGCGGCACTGAGCTAGTCGCTGGTGTTTTGTTTGAGGAGTTGTTGCCGCATCTCCGCATAACGGCGCTGCAGTTCCGCAGGATCAGGTGCCTTGGGCTGCTCTTCTTTTGCCATAGTGGCGCTTACTCCTACTCCTGGAGCCGGCTTTTCCCCGCTCTTGCCGATAACATTAACTACTGGGATGACAATTGGGCTGCGGCCGGTTTGTTCGTACAAGAAATGCGTAACGTGGTCTTTAAGTTCAGTCTTAAAGCGGTCCAGGTCAATGCGTTTAAAGCGCTGTTGGACGGCCCGGCGCAGTTCAGTGCGGAAGGCGTTCATTAGTTCTTCGTTGTCACGCATATAAATGAAACCGCGGCTTAAGATATCTGGACTGGTTAATAGCGCGCCGGTGCGGCGGTCTAGGGTTAGAACTACGGCTACTAGGCCTTCCTCGGCCAGCATTAGGCGGTCTTTAACCACAATGTTACTGACTACGGCGCCAGTCTGATCTACCAATAAGCTGCCGTATGGCACTTCTGGGCCCTGTTCCCACCCGTCGGCGGTAAACAAGATACTATCGCCGTCGTTAGCCATAATTATATCTTTACGCGCCCAGCCTTCTTCTATAGCCATTTCCTGGTGATATTTGCGGTTAAGATTGCCAGCGTAGATTGGCAGGAATAGTTTCGGCTTTACGATTTGCATCATTTCGCGGTGTTCATCACGGCGCGCATGGCCACCAACGTGCAGCGGGCCAACACCATCAACTTCGTGGCTAGGGGCGCGATATAAATGCACACCCTGACCAGCTAACTCGTCACCAATTTCCTGGTAACGGATTTCGTTGCCGGGGATTGGGGTGGAACTAACGATAACCGTGTCTTTGGGCTGGAGTTTAATGTGCTTGTGAGTACCTTCGGCCATCCGTTGCAGTGAAGCATTGGGCTCGCCCTGGCCGCCAGTACAAATAACTAGGACTTGCTGTTCTGGGATATTGGGCATCTCGCGCATAGCCAGCACTGTGCCTTTAGGGATTTTTAGGATTCCCTGGCGCACGGCAATCTCGGCGTAGCTCATCATGCTGCGGCCATCAAGTGCCACCCGCCGGCCTGCCCTGACAGCGGCGTTAACAATCATCTGGACACGGTTCATGTTACTGGAGAAAATCGCCACAAAGACGCGACCCTCAGCCTGATTAATTACGTCGTAGAAACTTTGCTGCAGGGTGCTTTCCGTTGGCTGGCGGCCAGGAGTGTTGGTGTAAGTACTCTCGCTCATTAGCAGCATTACGCCTTCTTCACCGAGTTGCTTTAGGCGGGCAACGTCGCTGGGCATTTCGTCTAGTGGTTCGGGGTCAAGACGGAAGTCACCGGTGTTAATTAGGCGGCCAACTGGCGTGTCTACCACAATACATGTTGATTCTGGCACAGAGTGAGTCACGCGGACTAGCTCAATCATGAAGACACCAATCTTTAGCCTCTCATGGCTGTCCATGTTCATGATGACAGTTTGCGGCGCGTAAGATTCGGTAGCGTCGGCTGGCATTTCCTCAAAGCTTTTGAGCACCACGCCAATCGTAAAGCGCGAGCCGTAAATGGGCGCTGGGAACTTGGGCACAATATGCTTCAGCCCGCCAAGGTGGTCTAGGTGGCCGTGGCTAATAATGTAGCCGCGGATTTTATGACGGATAGATTCTAGGTAGGTAGTGTCGGCAATCGTGTAGTTGACCCCAGGCAAATCAATGCCTAGGTTATTACCACAGTCCAGGATAATGGCGTCGTTTTGCCACTCAATGACCTGCATGTTTTTCTCGCCAATCCCGTCTTGGCCGCCTAAGAAAGTGATTTTGAGCTTGTCAAAATTGTCGGTTATTTTATTGGCCCTCTCGGCCTTTTGGGGCTGAGCGGGCGCATGGGCGTTGACCAGCTTGTGGGCATCATCCTGGTTGCGCCGCTGGGCACGGATAGCCTCGCCGCGTGACACGCGCGAGGAATTATTGGCAGGCTTAGCGGCATTGCTGCGCACTGGCCGACCGCCTGGTTTGTTGTTTGTTGGGTTATTATTCATTTTTCTCCTTCTTTTTATAAGAGATTAATTAGTTTCGTTGATTAGTTTTAATATGGTTGGAATAGTGGCAAAGTCATCTATTAATGTTTGCCTCATGCTGCCGTTGTATAACGCAGCTGCTGGATGAAATAAAGGCAGGAAGACCTGGCCTTTGTAACGCTTTGGTTGGCCGTGGACTTGGCTGATTTTCATCCCGGGCAGTAGCACGTCCATGCTGTGCCTGCCTAGGGTGACAATCAATTTTGGTTTGATGGCGTCTAGTTGTTTCTTAAGGAATGGCAGGAAGGCGGACTTTTCTTCTGGCTCCGGATCGCGGTTGCTTGGCGGCCGGTATTTAACGATGTTAGTAATGTAAATGTCCTCGCGTTTTAGATTTATCATGGCTAGCATTTCGTCTAGGAATTTGCCGGCGGCTCCGACAAACGGTATGCCCTGCTCGTCTTCGTTCTTGCCCGGCGCTTCGCCAATAAAGACGATGTCTGAGTCCGGGTTGCCATCCCCAAAGACTAGTTGTTTGGCTTGCTTGGCCAAATCTGGGCAGACATTAGCTTTTAAAATGTCTGCTTTAATCTGGTCAAGCTTACTTTGTTTTGTGCTCATTACCTTTTATTACTTGGATTAACCAGCGGACGGCTTGGACGGTTAAAACCAATCCTGCTAGGTATTCCCACCAGCTGCCAGTGTCCAGTGCCCGTGAAAAAATTCCGTAAGCAAGGATTAAACCACTGACACCGGTGATTGCTAACACCCAGCGCGGCTGGTTTGCTAAATTAAGACTTAGCTTCTTGGCTTTCTGTTTTACCATTATCGCCACCCTTTCCTTCTAATTCTCTCGCGGCCGCTTTCATACTCAAGTTCAGCCGGCCCTTTTCATCTATAGCTACCAGTTTAACGTTTACGCGATCGCCTTCTTTAACGACATCACTGGGTCTTTCTACTCGCTCTTCTTTCATTTCGCTAACGTGCACTAGGCCGTCTTTGCCCGGCATGATGGTTACAAACGCGCCAAAATCCATGACGCTCGCCACAACCGCGTCTTTGTAAATTTTGCCAACCTCCGGCTCGGCTGTTAGATCACGCACCCATTTGATAGCGGCTTTAATGCTATCGCCGTCGGGGCTGGAGATCATAACCGTACCGTCGTCTTTAATGTCAATTTCAGCGCCGGTTTCAGCAATAATCCGGTTGATGGTCTCGCCGCCCTTGCCAATAACCTCGCGGATTTTGTCCGGATTGATTTGGATGGCTTCCACGCGTGGCGCGTAAGGGCTCATCTCTTTCCTAGGTTCCGGCATAACGCTCAGCATGTGGTCTAGAATGAATGCCCGGCCGGTTTTACCCTGTAGCAAAGCTTGTTTGAGGACTGAGACTGGCAGGCCG
>CAZYVW010000042.1:0-6184 GCA_964651645.1 uncultured Candidatus Saccharibacteria bacterium | reverse complement strand
GGTGAGAAGTAGCGATGGTAATACCACGAGCCTTTTCCTCAGGTGCTTTGTCAATTTCATCGTATTTAACAGCTTGGTTAACTGCGCTAGGAAGTTTCTTTGCTAGTACAGTTGTGATAGCTGCGGTTAGAGTAGTTTTACCGTGGTCAACGTGGCCCATTGTGCCAACGTTTACGTGTGGTTTACTACGATCAAAATTATCTGCCATAATATATCCTTTAAAGAGTATTAGTTTAATATTTGTCGCAAAAGAATAATAACCTCATGCGAGATACCGAAGTAGTATAGAAAATTTTAAGCTATTTGTCCAGCCTCTGTTAGGCTATTTAGCGTTTTTGGCAATAATATCGTCGGCGACGTTGCGCGGAACGTCTGCGTAGTGGTCTAGCTCCATGCTGGAGCTGGCCCGGCCTTGAGTAGAACTACGGAGGTTAGTCGTGTAACCGAACATCTCACCAAGAGGGACAAAAGCCGTAATCTCTTTGATGCCAGCACTCAAATCTTCCATAGATTCAATCCGGCCACGCTTACTGTTAAGGTCGCCAATGACATCACCCATGAAGCTTTCTGGAGTCACAACTACAACCTTCATGATAGGCTCAAGTAGTACAGGACTGGCCTTCTTAACACCTTCTTGGATAGCCATGGAACCGGCAATTTTAAAGGCCATTTCGCTGGAGTCCACTTCGTGGTAACTACCATCGTAAAGCTCGGCCTTAACGTCAACAACTGGGTAGCCGGCAATCACGCCGTTGTTCAAAGCTTCTTTAATACCTTCTTCTACTGGCTTGATATATTCACCAGGAACGGAACCACCTTTAATAGAGTTGATGAATTCAAAGCCTTTGCCTTGTTCGTTTTGGCTTAATCGCAACCAGACATCACCATATTGGCCACGACCACCAGATTGACGGATAAACTTACCTTGGGCTTCAACGCCGTCTTTACGGATAGTTTCGCGGTAGGCAACTTGCGGCGCCCCAATGTTCGCTTCTACTGTAAATTCGCGTTTCATTCTATCTACGATAATTTCCAGGTGCAGCTCGCCCATACCAGAGATGATGGTCTGAGTTGTCTCATCATCTACTCTAATTCGGAAGGTTGGGTCTTCTTCAGCCAAACGCTGCAAGGCAATTGACATCTTTTCTTGGTCAGCCTTGGTCTTTGGCTCAATCGCAATAGAAACTGGTGGTTCTGGGAAGGTAATACTCTCTAAGACAATTGGAGTAGTAGGGTCGCACAATGTATTGCCAGTAGTTGTACCCTTAAGGCCAACAATGGCCGCAATGTCACCTGCCCCGACTTCTGTAACGTCCTCACGCTTATCAGCTTGCATGCGCACAATCCGGCCAACCCGTTCTTTCTCACCTGTCGAGCTATTTAAAATATAACTGCCGGCTACCAACTTGCCGGAATAAACACGGAAGTAGGCTAATTTACCAACGAACGGGTCAGTAGCAATCTTGAAGGCTAGCCCTGCAAATGGTTCAGACTCACTAGGCTTGCGCTCAACTTCATCACCAGTTTTAGGGTGTGTGCCCCACGTAGAACCGCGGTCTAGCGGGCTAGGCAGCAAATCAACAACTAAGTCTAGAACCTTCTCTACAATCACACCACGGCCATCGCCACCGGTTACAACAAAGAAGTTACCAGCCAGCAGGGCTTTACGGATAGCTGTCTTAATTTCTTCCTCAGATAGTCCGTCTTCACCAACCTCAAAGTATTTTTCTAAGGTCTTTTCGTCCTCGGCAACAGCGTTTTCTACCAATAAACTGCGGTATTTCTTAACCTTGTCCATCATGTCGGCTGGGATTTCCGTCTCTACCAGCTCGTGGTCAGTAAACTCCTTGTAGGTGTAAGCCTTCATAGCTACTAGGTCTACAACCCCATTGATTGCCT
Source organism: uncultured Candidatus Saccharibacteria bacterium (assembly GCA_964651645.1). Lineage (GTDB taxonomy): Bacteria > Patescibacteriota > Saccharimonadia > Saccharimonadales > CAZYVW01 > CAZYVW01. The sequence continues at coordinate 4,285 of CAZYVW010000042.1, read as the reverse complement.
GTTCAAAGCCAATTGGTAGGTGGATTGGGAAGGCCCGTTTGTTAAGCCGAGCATGGATAGTATCAAGTGATTTGTAAAAGTCGCCGCCGGTTTGGTTAATCTTGTTAATAAAGCAGACGCGTGGCACGTTGTATTTGTCAGCCTGGCGCCAAACTGTTTCAGATTGAGATTCCACACCCATTTTGCCGTCAAAGACCACTACAGCGCCGTCTAGTACGCGTAGTGACCGTTCAACCTCAACCGTGAAGTCAATGTGGCCAGGCGTATCGATAATGTTAATTTGGTGGTCTTTCCAGTAGCAAGTAACAGCTGCGGAAACAATGGTAATACCGCGCTCGCGCTCTTGAGCCATCCAGTCAGTCGTAGTTTCGCCCTCGTGAACGGCACCAATTTTATGTTTCAAACCAGTGCGGTACAGAATACCTTCGGTAGTAGTAGTTTTACCAGCATCAATATGAGCAATAATGCCAATGTTACGAATTTTATCTAATGGATATTTTTTACCTGCCATTTGGATTCTCCCCGACTTCTATTACTAAGAGTTTGTGTGCGAAAGTTTGCAACTCTATACCAACTCTTTCACGCAGTGTAAGATCGAGGGCATCTCCTGGATTTGGGTAAACAACTCTGCGATCGATGTCTGATTCAACTAATGAGTCACCTATTTTTGCCAGTTGTTCGCCGGCCATCCCGACAATTATGTGTTGGATACCCATAAACTAAAACCTTGCGAAGTGGGCAAAGGCCCGGTTAGCTTCTGCCATCTTGTGTGTATCTTCACGCTTTTTAACAGCAGTACCGGCGTTGTTGTAGGCTTCTACTAGTTCTGCGGCAATTCGGTCTTCCATGCTCATACCTTTGCGTGAACGAGCGGCTTGGACAAACCACATGGTCGTTAAGTGGTTCTGGCGCTGACCCTTAACTTCAAACGGAATCTGGTAGTTAGCACCGCCAACCCGGCGGGAACGAGTTTCCATGTGCGGCTGGACGTTCTTCATGGCTTGTTCAAAAACTTCTAGCGGGTTGTCTACTTTTAGCTTATTAGCGGCTTTTTGCATACCGTTATAAACCAAACGCTCAGCCAATTGCTTTTTGCCATTTAGCATAACGCGGTTAATAACCCTAGTAACTTGCTGGTTGTTGTACAAACGGTCAGGTGTGACTGGTCTAATTAGTGATTTAGTGACTTTTCTAGGCATCTATTTCCTCCATTGCACCCCAGAAACCTAGAGGACACTCAACATTAGCAAAATCTGGGTGATGTTCCTCTAAATATGCGAGATCATCAGCGCATTTCTCGGAAACTACGGCAAGTGCAGCTTCCTGGGAAAGTGTTTCAACAATTCCCGTTGAGTCTTGTTTAGCACTCAGGAACTGACAGGCAGAAAAACCTATCTTACAACCCCCACAAACTTTTGCTCGCTCCATCTGTTTGGCTAGAATATCAGCCGCACTAACCTCTACTCCAGTATCCTTAGTAGTCATTATTTGCCCTTCTTTGCGCCGTATTTGCTGCGGCCTTGTTTGCGGTCAGATACGCCTTGAAGGTCAAGACTGCCGCGGACAATGTGGTAACGCACACCAGGCAGGTCTTTAACTCGGCCACCACGGATTAGTACTACAGCGTGCTCTTGCAAGTTATGACCTTCGCCACCAATGTAGGCCCAAACTTCTTGGCCGTTAGTTAGGCGCACGCGGGCAACCTTACGCAAGGCGGAGTTAGGCTTCTTTGGTGTTTTAGTCGTCACCTTAACGCAAACACCACGTTTAAACGGTGATGGCTTCTCGTAGTTAGTGGTTTTTAGGTTATTAACCACTTTTTGAAGAGCCGGCGACTTGGTCTTGTCGGATTTGGATTTGCGGGATTTCCGCACTAGCTGGTTTACAGTTGGCATTTAATCTCCTTAGAGTTGCAATCTACTGCTGCAAGCGAAATGCCGACGCCAGGCTCAGACTGCTTATTTAACTCGTTAACTTTAACAGATGGTACCAGGTTTGACAACACCTTAGGCAACCAATTCTTCTTCTGGCTCTTCGATCAGGCTGCGGCTGCCGGTACCGACAGGGATAGGACGGCCTAAGATGACATTTTCTTTAAGACCATAAAGGTGGTCAACTTTACCGCTGGTAGCGGCGGCAATCAGAACGCGTGTAGTGTCCTGGAAGCTAGCAGCGCTTAGGAATGAATCAGTAGACAATGAGGCTTTAGTGATGCCAAGTAGTAACTGGTTAAAGATAGCCGGCTTCATGCCCTTAGTCTTCAAACGTTCATTCTCTTCAATGACGGCAATCTTACTTACAACGTCGCCAGTTACAAACTCGCTATCGCCAGAATCTTCAATTTGGACGCGGCTGAACATCTGGCGGACAATTACTTCTAGGTGTTTGTCGGCAATATTTTGACCTTGAGACACAAAGATACGCAAGATTTCGTTCATGATGTAGCGCTGAGTGGCTTCAATACCTTGCAGGCGCATCAGCTCATGCAGGTTAATAGAACCGTTAGTCAGTCGCTCTCCGGCCACAACTTCTTGAGCGGCCTTAACAATCAGCTGTTTAAAGCCTGGGATTTCGTATTTAACGACGCTTTGGGTGGTTGGGACAATAGAAATAGTCTTCTTTGTCAGCTCAATCTTGCCGGCAATTGGGGCGATTAATGGATCAGCGCCTTCTTCACTGGTGGCAATAACGTCACCAACGGCAACTTCGTGGTTCTTTTTAACACCTGGGGTGCGGCCGTTCAAATTCAAAACTTTCTTTTCGCTTTCTTGGCCGCTGACCTGAACGACATAATGGTCACCCTCTTCACTTATACTAACCTCGCCAGAAATGTCGCTTAGGAATGCCTGACCCTTAGGTGTGCGGACTTCAAATAACTCTTCAACACGAGGCAGACCAGTCGTGATGTCCTCACCAGCTACACCACCGGAGTGGAAGGTCTTAAGCGTCAGCTGGGTACCAGGCTCGCCGATGGATTGGGCAGCAATGACGCCAACCGGGTGAGCATCAGCCACGACTTTACCAGTCGCAGGGTCAACACCATAAGATTGCTTAGCAATGCCGCGCAGGTTAGCGCAGGACAAAACACTCATGATTTTTAGACCGTCAACAGCTTTATCTTTTTCTATAGTGGCGGCAACCTCGCGGCTGATTAGCTCACCTTTCTTAACATGACCTTTGAGGGCTTCAGCAGAGTAGCGACCTTCCAAACGTGAAGCGTAGGAAACGCCAATCTCATCGGCGTCAGAACGGTACATCGCAAAGCCAGGGTCAACCGTGCCTTCTTCAGTTGTAAAGACGTCTTGGGCAACATCAACCAAACGACGTGTTAGGTAACCAGAGTCGGCAGTTTTAAGTGCAGTGTCAATCATACCCTTGCGTGCACCACGAGTGGCAGTAAAGTATTCTAGAGGCGTTAAACCACCCTTATAGTTAGACCTAATCGGTAGCTCAATGGCCCGGCCGGTTGCGTCGGTCACAATACCAAGCAAACCAACGGCTGTCTTAACCTGGCCGATGTTACCACGAGCACCAGACACTACAGCGATAGACATAGAACTGTCTTCTAGGGCAAATTGCTCGCTCAGGGCTTTTTGTACAGCGGCGTCAGTGTCCATCCAGTTTTCTACAGTTAAGCGGTAGCGCTCTTCCTCGGTAATGAAGCCTTCGTCGTACTGCTGGCTGATTTCGGCGGCTTTCTTCTCGCCGGCACCCAGGATTTCATCCAGGTTAGGAATGTCGCTAAAGTCGCCCATGCCCATACTTAGGCCAGATACAGTAGCGTATTCAAAGCCGAGGTCTTTAAGGTCGTCGGCAATCTCGGCCGTCTTTTCTTGGCCGTATTTCTCGTAAACTAGCGCCAGCACAGCCGACAACTTCTTTTTAGTCATGGCTTCGTCCTGGAACGGGAAGTCTTCTGGGAAGATTTCATTGAACAGCAAGCGTCCTAGTGTTGTTTCACGCGTAATACCGCGGAAAGGTGCCCGAACCTTGCTTTGCAGGGTAATTATACCGGCGTCCATGGCCATTAGGGCTTCTTCTAGTGAAGAGTAGTCCCGCTGTTTCTGGTCCATCTTAGGTCGGTCATATGTTAGGTAGTAACAACCAAGCACGATATCTTGCTCAACGTGCAGGATTGGTGAACCGTCGGCTGGTTTTAGCAGGTTCTTAGATGACGCCATAATGTCCCGTGCTTCGGCCTGAGCCCTGTCGCTGAGCGGCAAGTGAACGGCCATTTGGTCACCGTCAAAGTCGGCGTTAAAGCCCTTACAAACCAGCGGGTGCA
>CAZYVW010000041.1:0-6234 GCA_964651645.1 uncultured Candidatus Saccharibacteria bacterium | reverse complement strand
GCCAAAGGAACATTAGGTGCCCTATCAGTTATTTCCATTAATCTAAGTGTACTTGCTTATGCTTAGCTGAAGCAAGCAGCTTCAGAAAGGGTAAGTTAAATATCGTCGAGGTCTTTGGTAACAACCTGACGTCTATAGATAATCATACCGACGAATAACGCTTCGACGATCACCGCGTAGATAGGATATATGTAAACACTAACTGTCCATTTGCTAATAGCAAGCACGCTAACCGCGTTTGAGACCAGAGCGAGTTGCCAGGAAATCAAAGTCTCGCTGTGTGGGGCATACCAAGTTTTATATACCGTTAGCCAGAAACCGGCCAAGTCGACCAGCATAACCATTAAAATTGCCAACACTGGCCTGTTAGTCGTTTGCCATAAAAATAAACCAATAATTGCCGCCGCTAAAGAATAGATGTGTCGCTTATGAAACGATCCATAGCCATATTTAAAAGATAATAAACCAATCGTTATTGCGGAGATTGCATATATGCCGGTGGCGATTAGTAAATACTTGGCACCGGCGTTTAACTGGGCCGAAAAGAGCAGCAGAAATAAAACGCTATAGATCCACCACATGGCTCTTTCAGGCTTAGTCTTTCGCTTCAGGATATCGCGAACGTATGGAACCAACCCTGTTAGGTTTATTACGGCTGCTAAAAGCCCGAAGATTGCTGCACGCTCGATCATAGGTAGAAAATGGTGACCCCTACGAGAGTCGAACTCGTGTTGCCGGGATGAAAACCCGGTGTCTTAACCGCTGGACGAAGGGGCCGAAATGAATCTCAGCAAGTGTAGCATAACAGGGGTAAAAAGGAAATCCCCGCGGTCTAGGCGGGGATCTATCAAAGTCGAACGGTCAGTCTTATCTTCGTTTACCTTAGCACAATTTTGACAATCGCGCTAGAGCTTTATCCACACCTTAGCGGTTTAGCTTGCGCAGGCTCCACTTACGATGCAAGAACGCGCCAACCAGTGAGGTACCGGTAAAGATACCAACGACATCCTCGGGACCGGTATTTACCAGCTGCTTGGGCGGACTTGATGGCGGCGTATTCGTGGTTATGAAGCTTATCAGCTTGGTGCAGGTATCGGCCGTGACCCACTTTATCTCACCGTTGGCCAGTTTGACTTGGACGCTGGCTACAATCTTGGCAGAGGTTTGACTATCGCTATATTTGTGGGTGTCGCTCTGCTTGTTGCTGGGTGTACTGTTGTCGCCCCAGTCAATCTTGTAGGCCAGGATCTGCGCGTTGTCTACTTTGCCGTTGACCGTAACGGTCACGGTGCGCTTGTCAGATGAAAAGTCGATGTCTTTACACACGCCGGTTGAGGGCTGTTCTTTGGGCACTTCCTGAACGGTAACCCGGTAGACCACTACGGTACGGAACTCCCAGCAACCAAACACCTTACCATTACCAAAGTTCGGATTGCCAAGTTCGGTCGTGCCGTTTACAGCGCTGTCGGGCAAGCTATTAAAGCTAGTTTGGCTTAGGTCGGTATTGTAGCGGACAGAATCGTGCACCAAAGTGAGTTTAACTTGTTTGCCATTGCAGTTTAAGGTCGTGCCATCAGTTACTGAAGCGGCATTTGAGGCACTAATAGTGCTACTGAACGAGAAGCTGCTGCCGGTGGTATTGATACCATTGGCAACCGTTTTTAACATAACATCCTTGGCCACACCCGTACCGTTACCGTTGTCGTTGAACTGCGGCTCGGCATCGTTGTGGACGTATGTCCAGATATCAAACTGATCGCCAGCGTTACACGCTGAGTCAAGACTGTTTACTAGCGGCGGGTTGTTGGCACCCAACGGGCTGCCACTAGTGTTAGGACGAATCCGGACAAAGTTCGGTTCATCGCCGAGCGGATAGCTGCCTTGGGTAGATGATAGCGTACTGGTTATGCCACAAATGTTGTTAAACACAGGTGTTTGGGATGTTGGAAAACCATTAGGGTCGTATTGGAAACAAGCAATTGCGTTGGCGCTGCCGGACAAGCCGACCACTAAAGTTCCAGCTGTCGCTATGACTAGGCTAAGAACGGCGTTGACTACTTTGTTGCTGAAAAGTCTCATATTCATTGCTCCTTATTGGTCGCTTATTAAGCGCCCGGTTGACCCGGATCACCTGGTTTAGTTGTCGGCGGCGCGGTTGTAGGCGGAGGGGTTGTAGGAGGTGCCGTGGTTGGAGGAGATGTGGTTGGCGGCGCGGTTGTAGGTGGAGAAGTTGTGGGAGGTGCCGTGGCTGGCGGTGCTGTTTCAGGGGTAGTGGCACCAGGACCGAAACTTGGTGCTGTACCAGGCGTAAAACCACCGTTGCCACCGCTTTCGGGTGTGTCACCCGGATTATTACTTTCACCGCTACCATTATCGGTGCCAAACTGACCGCCACCCTGCTGTGATTCAACCGGGAAACCGGCTGGATTAGTCAGATACCACTGTTGAGTGGTTTTATCAAAGAGTAGCAATGTATCGCTGTGGGCGAGTGGCGTATCCGCAAATGCACGTGTTGGATCCAAGACATCGACTTCGCCGATCGCAAAATTGGTCGGGTCATTTACCACTTTCAACTGGAAAGGAAATTGGCCGCCATTGGTTGGCTCGGCAATAACCCGCCAGACCGGGCCGTTGATGACATTCGCATTGGGCGTCGCCTCATCAACCATAGCGGCTAATATCTTAGCATCTAACAAAGCGTCTGAAGTACTTTTAACATACGCTTCAACCGCCTTGTCGGGATTTAATTCCTTGACTTTAAGTTGGTTGGCATTTCCATCAGTTCCTAAGAAATAGGTATAGGCCGCTGACAAGGTTGCCAGTGAATCGGCACTATGGCAGACATTACCGGCTGTTTCAGTTGTAGATGTGCCAAATAGGAAACTGTCGAGCTCTTTGGTACTTGGCTGCTTATTATCGTCGAGCAGGTTGAGGGGTTTGGAAGCCTCAAGGTTAACCTCGTTTTCAACTTTGGGATGATTAGCAGGATCGTGGGCCTTAGTGGTGTTCTCAAAAGCCGTGTCCGTGCTAGGAAACATGCCGTCCTTGCAAACATCGCCGGGCGCTATGCCGGTTTGTCCATTAGGAGCAGCCGGAGCAGCTACAGCTGCTGGGCGACTATTGTGTTCGAACGGATTAAAGGCCACTGCACCAGCGATAGCAGCAGGCGCAGCAAACACTGCCAGCACAGCGCCGGCGGCGCGTCTTTTGCCGCTGCTCCAATAACCTAAGCGTTGAGGGGCAACTGCCGCAGCGGCTGCCATACCGGCCTCACCAGCTACTGGCATTGGCCCAAATGGCTGAGCAGCCTCCATGGTTGGCGGGCTTGTTGGATAAATTGCTTCTGGGCCGCGTGGGCTGCCAAATTCTGCCATATAACTTCTCCTTACTTTTCGCTTCACCGTGCCCACCCTGTTATTTAGGGTTTTCACGTTATGAACTAAACTCTAACACAAGCATTTAGTATTGTCAATAGATATAAACACAATCTATCATAAACGCAAGCACTTTGAGTTACGTCAAAGAACAGGTCCTCAAACCATAACTTAATCATATGAAGCGTTCTACGGTGAGGCTAGCGGATATTTAACTCTTTGGTTTTGGCAGCCGCCGGCGCCGCTGTTGTTTTAGCGGCGGTTTTGAGCCGGGATTTGGCAAAACTAAAGCCGAAGGTACTGCCCTTACCCTCCTGGCTCTTGAAGATAATGGCGCCGCCTTGGGCGACAATCACCTTCTTGGCCATGAAAAGTCCTAGGCCGGTACCATCGGGCCGGGCCTTTTTGGCGTTGCCGGCCCGGTAGAACTTGTTAAATAAGTGGTGCTGCTCCTCGCGCGGCACACCCATGCCGTCATCGGTCACGGTAAACTCGACTGTCTTGGGCGTGTTTTTGACCTCGGCCGTTATGTGGCCGCCAGCCGGTGTGTAGTAAATAGCATTGTCGACGAAGTTCATCACCACCTGGCGAATTTTGGTCTCGTCCAGCATCACCATCGGGAAAATCTTGGGCTTTTGATACACCAGTGTCAGATTGCGACCCTTGGCGGTCTCTTTGAGCTGGGCTATCTCGCCCTCTACCACCTCAGCCAGGTTGGCCGGTGAGGGTTCAATCACGAACTTGCCGGTTTTCAGGCGTGACACGTTCAACAGGTCGGCGATCAGGTAGACCATGCGCTGCGAGCTCACAAAGGCTTGTTCCAGCAGCTTGGCCTGGGTCTTGGTGACCTTGCCGGCGTCGCCTTCCAGCACCATGCTCATGTAGCCCTTCACGCTGGTCAGCGGCGTGCGCAACTGGTGCGAGGCCATACTGATAAAGTCGTCCTTCGCCTCATCCAGCTCACGCAATTTTTGGTTGGATTTCTCCAGCTGCTTCAGTACCAGCTGATTTTCTTCGGCTAGCAAACGGTTATCCAGCGCAACGCCGACGGCTTCGCTAAGCCGGTCTATCAGTTGTGCGTCAGTCCGTTGCAGCTGGTGTTTCGGCGTACTGAAACCAATCACCAAGAGGCCAACCAGGCGACCGCGCGCCGTCAGCTTGATAATGTAGACACTGTGCAGCGGCAATACCGCCCGCAAAGCGGTTATTTGCTTACCTTCGACCCCCATAAAATGGGCCAATTTGCGATCTGGCAAGTGGGTCAACTGAACCATTTTGGCCTTCTCTTCGCTCTTGAGCCACGGGTATGTGGTGGCAATGCGTACTGCTCCCAGCATTTCAGCGTCTAACTCAGCTGGCGCATTGGCCACGCTCCAGCCAAACAGCTGTAATTGCGGCCGGTGCGGCAGTTTGCCGGCAATCGTCACAAAAGAGTAGCCAGAATCCTTGATGATTGCTTCAGTAAGCTGATTACCCAATTTTTCCAGAGACTCGTGCGACTCCAAAACAAGGGTATCTATTGTTCTTAAAAGCGCCAGTGTTCGGTTGGTCTGCACCAACTCCAGGTTCTGACGATACATTTCCTTGGTGACGTGTTCAAGATCTTGCTCCAGCTTCTTACGTCGTGGTCGGAAAGTAGGTTTTAATCGGGTTTTTTCTAACTCCACCCTATTATTCTACCTTGTTTGTGTTTATGGTTACTTCAGAGATTTTGGCAGCTCACCAGCCGGAACTTTTGATATGAGCTTGGAGGCCGCTTCTTTGCAGACTTCAACGGAGATCTGACCAAACAATTCTTTATACTGTGCCACCAGTTTGTCGATGGCGGCTGATTCATCACCAGTGATGGAGATTTCTTTCTTCAGCCAGTCAATTTTCATACCAGCCACTTTTTTGGCTTGTTCGACAGCCACCGGACCAATAATAGCCTCCTGCTGCTCAATGATTTTCTCGGCTATCTGCGCAAAAACATCCATTATATTTCACCCTCTTGTACTTCCGGAGCTACATTAGTTTGAGACAAACCGGTTAGAACTTTGCTCAAACTTATCAAGCTAAGGGCCATAATGCAGTAGCCAATAAAGTAAAGAAAATCACCATAACCACCAGCAGTCCATGTTCCATGTACAGTCTGGTATAGGAAATTAAAATCTGCTGCATATTGAGCTACTAATGCCAGCAATAAAAGAAGAACTGGCTTCCTCATAAGCCCACCCAAGAGCCTATTAACTGAGAGGAAGATTACAAGAGCGATTGACACATACGTAGCTTGCAAAAGCGGGTAGGCAAAATCAAAAAATATCACAGCGCCAGATTTTTCACTGGTATCATAACCCTTAAGGAAAAACCAATAAGAGGTTAGTAAGACGAGTATAGGAATAGCTATGCCCAGAATTAGCTTTATTGGCTTTTTCTTTATTATAGTTATTATTCCCACACCTCTGGCTAGGTAGAGTGTCGCAAGAATGTACATGGGTATTGAGCCGAAGAACCCTATGTCCGGGTAAGACGGATAAGGCACTGCCACATGTCTGAATGTATTTAGGTAAGTGTATGCAATTTGGCCAAAGACCTGTAATAACAAACCAAAGGATAGAAGAAGGATCGTTTTTCCAAAATAGCTCTTAAAAAACCCCCACTTTTTCGCAATTGCTATGCCGTAAATGCCTGCGAGGAGGGCCACAACACCATAGATTTCACTAAGCAGAACGGTAGACTTATCTCTAAAATTTGTCGAAACAAATGTTCCGATCCACCAACCCGTGAAAGAAAGAAATAATAGCAGAAGAATTACTGAAACGAGTTTGATTTTATTGTTTTTATCATGCAGCATTAACAATATGGTATTGAGTAATATATA
>CAZYVW010000040.1:0-6338 GCA_964651645.1 uncultured Candidatus Saccharibacteria bacterium | reverse complement strand
ACCTATCACCTCCACAACGTCAATGTGGCGCTCTAGCCAAATGAGCTAAGAGCCCGATTACCAAATTAATCTGTTAACTACTCCGCAACATTTGGAGAGCGCCAGTGGCGCACACTTTAGACCCAAATGAGCTTAGGAGCCCAAACCAGACTACAGCATAGCAAACAGAGGCGGAAAAATAAATGAACAGGGAATATACCACAGAAGGTATAGTCAAAAATAGTTTTCCCCAGGGTAGGATGTAAGAAAAACAATACTTAAATACTAGCCTTATAGTACTAGGCCTGCTAAGATACAATCTCAGGTGAAGTTTTGGAAGGGGTTTTACCCCTGAAAAGGGAACCGGTTGAGTCGCATTGCGAGATGACTCAACCGGTTTTTATTTTAGAGAGGTGGCAGAAGTGTTATGATAAGTTCCAAGATGGATGATACGGATAAGTTGGGAGAGAATGACCACCGCCGGCTTGGTAAAGAGTTGGACTTGTTTGTGTTTTCAGATTTAGTAGGCCCAGGCTTGCCATTATTTACCCCTCGAGGAACTATCTTAAGGGACCAGTTGCTAGGCTTTTCAGAGCAATTACAGAGAGATAAGGGCTTTGAAAAGGTCGCCATACCGCATATTACCAAAGAAGATCTGTATAAAATGTCCGGCCACTGGGATAAATTTGGGCATGAGCTGTTCCTAGTCAAGAGCCAGGAAACCAAAGACCAAATGGTCTTAAAGCCCATGAACTGCCCGCATCACATCCAAATTTATGCCTCTCGCCCCAGGAGTTACCGCGAACTACCCATCCGTTACATGGAAAACACCGTTCAATACAGAGACGAGAAAAAGGGAGAGCTTAACGGGCTGATGCGCGTCCGTTCAATTTCCATCGATGACGGACATATCTTTTGCCGTTTAGAAGAGATTGATAAAGAATTTGAAGCTATCATGGCCATGATTAAAGAGATGTATCAGGCATTTGGTATGGAGTTTCGTGCCAGATTGTCATTTAGGGATGAAGGCGAAGGCTACCTTGGTGAGAAAGAAGATTGGGAAAAAGCTCAGGCGATTCTAGAGGACGTAGCAAAGAAACTTGGCCTGGATTACTTTGTGGCCGAAGGTGACGCCGCCTTTTACGGGCCAAAAATAGACATTCTGGTTAAGGACTCTCTGGGCCGCGAGCACCAGTGTGCCACTGAGCAGCTAGATCTGGTCATGCCAAAACGTTTTAACCTTAGCTACATAGACAAAGATGGGACAGAAAAGCCAATCGTCATGATTCATAAAGCATTGCTGGGTTCATTTGAGCGCTTCCTGGCCGTTTATATAGAACATACCGCTGGTAAGTTCCCAGTTTGGTTGGCTCCAGAACAGATTAGAATTGCTACCCTTAACCAAGAAAAACCAATTACTGACTTTGCCGAAGACTTGGTAAACAAAGCTAAAGCCCTTGGACTACGGGTTACTTTGGATAATGACAGCGAATCTGTTGGCAAGAAAATTCGCGATGCAGAGGTCATGAAAGTCCCATATACCCTAGTTATAGGCGGTAAAGAAGTAGAAAGCGGCAAGGTTACACCTCGCGTTCGTAAGGACTTGAGCGGCGATGCTGAAGCCTCAGAGTCCACGGTTGATGAGTTCCTGCAGGCCGTTGCCGAAGAATCTCAGACCCGAACCAATAAATCCTCCCTGTAATGCCTAAACCCGACAATAATTTTCGTGAACGCGTCTATGCCTTGGTATCAGCCATACCAAAAGGCAAGGTAATGACCTATGGCCAGATAGCTGCTTTAGCTGATAGCCCAAGAGCAGCCCGGATTGTTGGCGGTATTGCTCACTATGGTGATTCAAAACTACCATGGCAGAGAGTGGTTAAGAAGGATGGACGCTTGGCCGAGGGCTATCCAGGTGGAGTAGAAGGCCACAAACAAGTCCTAGAGGCTGAAGGGTTTTCAGTAAAGAACCACAAAGTTAACGTAGAAAAACTAAGATGGAACCCCTAGTTGTAGTTGTAGGTGAGACGGCCTCTGGTAAATCGGCTCTGGGCATGGAGTTAGCTCAGCGATTTAATGGGGAAATTATCTGTGCTGATTCGCGCACAGTTTACAAGGGTATGGACGTTGGTACGGCTAAACCTAGCCCAAAAGACCAGGCCAAAATACCACATCATCTCTTAGATGTTGTCCTACCAAACCAGAAATTTAGTGCCGCTGAGTTTAAGAAACTAGCGATGGGGGCCATAAAAGACATCACCTCACGGGGTAAACTGCCAATAATGGTCGGTGGAACAGGTCTTTACGTGGATTCCGTGTTATTTGATTTTCAATTTAATCCTAAGGGGCAGCGAGATCCTGATAACCCCAGACATCTGTTAAAGGCAGATCAAACTCGGCAGAATAAGCTCCGGTCGAATACCCTTGTCATTGGTTTGGAGGTTGAGCGTGAGGAGCTGAAGCAGCGAATAAAAGACAGGGTAGAAAGCATGTTTGATAAGGGTCTGCCAGATGAAGTCGCAGGGCTCGTTAAGAAGTACGGGTTGGGCTGCGAAGCCCTAAGCGCTGTAGGCTATAAAGAGCTGCAACCCTACCTCAATAGTGAACAAAACCTAGCGGAAACAAAACACTTAATTGTTCAAAATACGCTCAATTATGCAAAGCGCCAAAGAACGTGGTTCAAGCGTAACATAAGCATTATCCACCCCAGTAGTTTGGATGAAGCCGTAGCACTAGTTACAACATTCTTGAACAAATAATATATCTCATCCGGACGATTCTGCTACAATAAAACCATGATTGAGCAACTATTTGGGTCTAAGACAAGAGTTAAGCTACTACAGCTGTTTTACAGCAATCCAAACAGATCTTTTTACGTCCGTGAGATAACCAGGAAGATTGATGAACAGATTAACTCAGTCCGCCGTGAGCTCGCCAACCTCTTGAGCATCGGCATCATTTCGTCCGACACCACTAACAATCGGCTGTATTACGAAGTAAACCAAACTTATGAATTCTACCAGCCTTTGTCGGCAATATTTGGCGAAAGTACCATCACCACCCCTGAAGTAACCATAAAAGACAACGACACAAACAATATATTAGAGCTTGGGAATGTTGAGATTGTCATCTACGCCGGACAATTCACTCGTGACGAAAGCAGTGGTGTTGATATAGTAATAGTGGGCGATGTTAACCAAACCAAGCTTGGCAAGTTTGTTGCCGAGCTAGAGAAGAAAGAGGGCAAAGAATTGCGCTACACACTTATGTCCTTGAAAGAATTTAAGTATCGCCGCCAGGTTAACGACCGCTTTTTATCTAACGTTATGGCTTCTAAAAAACAAGTACTGATAGATAAACATAATCTGATAACAGACGAAAAGGAGTAGGCATGGAACTACAATTTTATGGGGCTAATTGCCTGCGTATTAATACAAAAAAAGCTACACTAGTTGTTGACGACAACTTAAATGAGTTAAAGGCCTCTAGCGTTACGAAATCTGGTGACATTGCTGTCTTTACTGGTGAGCATAAGCCTCCTGCGGTTGACGCCAAGCTAGTTATAGATTATCCGGGCGAATATGAGGTGTCCAATGTTTCAATCCACGGTATTGCTACGCGTGGTCATCACGACGAGGAAGGGCAGAAATCAACTATTATTTACCGTGTAGTATCCGACGATAGTCGTTTACTGGTTATTGGCCACATATACCCGGAACTAAGCGACGAACAGCTGGAAGCCATTGGTACGGTGGATGTACTGTGCATACCGGTTGGTGGCAATGGTTATACTTTGGATGGAACCCAGGCCTTGAAGTTGATTAAGAAAATCGAGCCAAAAATAGTCATTCCTACTCACTATGAAGACAAAAAGCTTGGGTTTCCGGTTGCCCAGCAGGAGCTAACGGAAGCAATAAAGGCTCTGGCCATGGAACCAAAAGAAACTTTAATTAAGTTCAAAATAAAACCAGCTGAGTTTACGGATGTAACCCAGCTGGTAGTTCTAGAGCGAAGTTAAGAGGCTATAACGCCATTCTTTTTCAGAGTACGAATAGCTTGAGTGCTGATTTTCATCTTCACTTTTTTACCATCAATAATAAGGGTCTTCTTCTGTAAGTTTGGTTTCCAGACCTTTTTAGTATGGCGCTGAGAAAAGCTGACATTACTGCCAAACTGTTTGCCCTTACCTGTGATATCACACTTTTGCATAGAGTGTAATTCTAGCTTTTATAGGTGTTAAAGTCAACAAGACTTATAGCCACGAAACTCCGACAATTTTGCCTGGCGTCTAGCGATGTATACTACTAACTATGTTTGATAGTTTCAGCCTTAGCGACATCATAACTATTTTTATCTGTTTGGCAGTTTCTATAACGCTTCATGAAGCCATGCATGCCTTTGCCGGCTATTGGTTGGGTGACGACACCGCCAAGAGAGAGGGTAGGCTTAGCCTCAACCCTCTAGACCACGTTGATCCGTTCGGAACTCTGCTTTTGCCTCTAATTACTTTGGTATTGTTCAAGGTTCCACTTCTGGCTGCCAAGCCTGTGCCATTTAACCCCTACGCAGTGCGTTATAGGGAATATGGGGCGGCACTGGTCGGCCTAGCCGGTCCGTTTACTAATCTGACATTGGCCTTACTCGGCGCTGGTCTATTGCATCTTACCGTCGGTGTTTTGAGCAGTGGGGTAGTAACTTTTGGTCTGACCTTTGTGGAGATTAATGTCGCTCTGTTTGTCTTTAATATGATTCCTCTGCCTCCACTGGATGGTTCCAGGTTGCTGTATGCTTTTGCTCCAGAGGCACTACAGAGTCTGATGGCTCAAATGGAGCAGTTCGGCATATTAATTGTCTTCGGGCTAATCCTAGTTGTGCCGGCGTTTTCTGACCTGCTAATTAATCTTAATCAAGCGGTGCTTAGACTGATTTTATAAGCTATAATGGTTAAGGCTGAGTAGCCAATTAAATGATAATCTGAATACTTATCATTTGGGAGCCTAATACGTATGTCGGCCGTGGCCGGCATCTGCGGGCACCCACCTGGGATTAACTTGCCAGGTTGTCATGTTGGCAGCTCAGCCATATAAAAAGTCCAAGCTAAAACCTTGGACTTTTTATATGGTCGGGGTGACAGGACAACGCACATCTGCGGCCGTGCTCAAAGCGAGCTTTTGTGCGCGGCCTGGATGACTGAACCTCTGCTTCGCAGTACGGTTCAAACCGAATCATCAAAATGATCTACTAATCTCACCTTTCGGCGAGCTTAGCAGATCATGGTCGGGGTGACAGGACTTGAACCTGCGACCTCACGGCCCCCAGCCGTACGCGCTACCAACTGCGCTACACCCCGTCGCGTTATCCAGGACTCCTATTGTACGGAGGTAGGAGGCCAAGGTAAAGTAAGCTAAAATAGGTCTGATGCCGCAAAATACAAACTCCCAATATCGATTTAGTCCTATAAAAACCGAAAAAACACTATTCGAAGCGATCGAATACACCTATGAAGAGACATCCAGATTGCTTCAAGAGTTTTCTATTTCTTCTGGGCAGCTGGAATCAATCACTATCTTTAGCCACTACCCAGATGAATACAGCTATCTAAGCGATCTATTGGCAGGCCTGGGCAAATCCGGGGATGGATCTAAATACATTCATCTCAAAGCACCCTTAAAACTTAGTAATGGGCAAGAGCTAGGTTTATTAAGAGTAAGACAGCCCGATCCATATCGTTACCAAGTTGGTTGCTGTGATTTTACTGCTGACTTTGAAAAAGTTAAATCTCTTACTCAGACTTTCCCTAATAATATTAGACTTATCGAGCGCCCAGACGTTGTATTAATAGAGATAAGCCACCCGGATTATGACGTTTTAGCTTATGTAGAGAAACCACTTTTGGCCAAAACTGATGCTAAAAAGTCAACAACCTTAACAGAGGCCAAACTATTTGCTGATGGTGGCTCACGCGGCAACCCTGGGCCTTCTGCTAGCGGCTATGCAATCCTTGATACAAACGACAACATTGTAAAAAAAGAGGGCATATATCTTGGTATTACAACAAACAACCAAGCGGAATACCGGGCATTGAAATTTGGGATGGAAGAGGCAATAAAAATGGGAATAAAAAATTTACACGTTTATTTAGACAGTCTACTGGTGGTTAATCAGATGAACGGGCTCTACAAGATAAAAAATAGGGATCTATTGCCCGTATATACGGCTATTAAGGAGTTAACTTCAAAATTTGCGGGAATCACCTTTAACCATGTGCCAAGAGAACTCAACAAGCTTGCCGATGGAATGGTAAATGAAGCTTTGGATGCTGAACTTGTCTAAGGGGTTATAATTACCTCTGCCAGATT
>CAZYVW010000039.1:825-6450 GCA_964651645.1 uncultured Candidatus Saccharibacteria bacterium | reverse complement strand
ACGCGCTAGCTTCAGGAGTTAGTGGGGGCAACCCCGTGGAGGTTCAAGTCCTCTCCCGCGCACCAAATAAAAAAGACTTCGGTTGAAGTCTTTTTTATTTATTAACTTTTTCTTGGCGAATCATCCACTGCGCCACAGCATTGTAGCGTTCCGGACCGCTGTTGATGGTATGTTCTTTGAGATTAAATACTGGCGAGCTAGTAATGTATAAAAACCGTGGCTGGTAAAGTGCCAAGGCCGGGTTATCGGCTTTCCATATTTCTAGCAGTGGCCGGTATTTGGCATTACGGATCACTGGGTCGGATCGGCTGCGGCCGGCCTCTAGCGCTTGGTCGGCTTGCTTGGAGGAGTACTCCGAAAGATTAAAATGGGTTGCCGAGCGCAAATCTGCCTGCGAACTATGCCAAAATGCAAAGACATCAGGATCGGCGCCAATAGAAATTCCATACAGCAAGGCATCATAACCATGGCTAGAGATAATTGGCTGGAGATCACTATCCTGTTGCAAGAAAACCTGGGCATCAATTCCAATAGTTCGCCATTGTTTTTGCAAAACTTGAGTAACATAGGTGTATTGACTGGTGTTTTCAGAGTACAAGCGGAAGCTTAAGGGCTTGCCGTCCTTAACGCGGATGCCGTCACTACCAGGTACCCAACCGGCAGCATCAAGTAATTTAATAGCCGTGCCAGGGTCAGCCGTGGTTTGCGTAACATCAGGTGCGTAGCCAAGTTGACCTTTTAGAAGCGGGCCCTTAGCCGCAATTGCCGGATAGCCCAGACCCTCTATAACTTGCCGTGGATTGGCCGCCAGGACTAGGGCTTTACGGATTGATGGGTCGTTAAATGGCGACGCGTTATTTTTGAAAAACACGTAGACAGCGCTGGTTAGTGGGAAGCTGTACTCGCGTAGCGTTAGATCTCCGCGCAGCTCGTCTGGCAAATTTTCCAGTCCTGCCATAGCGTTAATCTGCTGTTGCTTGAAGGCACTGACCATGCCCCTTTCATCCTTGAAAGAACGCACTACAAAACGGCCAAGATTAGGTTTGCCCTCATGGTAATCCTTGAAGGGCACTAGGCCAATGCGTTGCTCGCGGTCGGCTGGTGTCTGGCCACTGACTTCTACTGTCTGCAGCTGGAAGGGTCCTGCTCCAACCGGGCGGACAGTGTTAAAACTTAACGAGCGCAGCTCGGTCATAGAGATGCCGCCCAACAAGTGCTGCGGCACAATACCGTTTGTTAAAGAATGCGGGAAGGCGCTGAGCGCGCTTGGCAAGATAAAGCTAACAGTCAGTGGATCATCCGACGAAATTTTTATTCCTTTCCAGCTAGTTGATAGCGGCGACTCGGCGTCTGGATTTTGAATAACATTGTAAGTAAAGACAACATCGGCGGCAGTCAGCGGCTTGCCGTCTTGCCAGGTGAGATGGGGCCTTAGTTTAACCGTGTAGTGAGTGCCCTGAGGATCCACGGTGTAACTCTCGGCCAGGTCCGGCACCAGCTGATTGGCATCATTGTACTTAAGCAGTCCGGCAAAAATAAGCCGTGAGACACTACTATCTACCGCGCCAGTCGCATACAGCGGGTTGGCGTTAGTGTAGCTGCCCAGTATACCTTCGGTGTAAGTACCACCGGGAACGGGTGATAATGCCTGATAGGATTTGGTTAGCCCGCGGAGCTGAACCACCAGACCGCCAATGCATAAAACTATAAGCAGCACCCAGGATGCAATAAAACGGCGGACCTGAGTAAGCCGGCCGAGTCTTTTTATAAAATGTTTTTCTAGCCCTTCTTCTGCTTGGAAGCCAATATCTTCAACCTGGCGCCGACTGCGCCGAACTTTTCTACGCCATCTTAGCTTAGTAGCTCTTTTAAACATTTTAGGTAATGATGCTTAAGATCAGGGATAATCCAAAAACCGTGGCTAAAATTATTGTGATTTGGTGCAGGGTTTTGTCTGAACCGCGGCGCACGGTATTGACCTCACCGCCCCCGCCTAAGCCAGCCCCCAACGAAGCGCCCCTAGTTTGGATAAGTATTAAGATTGAAAGCAAAACAGCAGATGCAATTGTGATGTAGTTTAACAGAGTCATGCTATAGACATTTTAGCACAGCTTTAAGGGGTTTATGACTCCTCTAAAATTGTAGAAACGAGATAATTAACCAGGCCGATTATCATGCCGGTAATTATCGCCGGCCATAGGCCATGCACCTGAAAAGCCGAGTAAAACTTGCTGACCAGTAGCACCATCAGCCCATTAATGACTAACATAAACAGCCCCAAGCTAAAAAGGATAGCTGGCAGGGATAAAATAATAACTATTGGCTTTATGACAGTGTTAATCAGAGCCAACAACAGCCCCGCAACAACAATCACCCCAGTGCGGTGGTCGTATGTAACCTTACCATTGAGCAGGCCGGCGGCAATCCATAAACCCAAACTGCTTACTAGCCAGCGTAAAATAAATCTTGTTTTAGGACTTTTCATAACACTAGCGTTATTGTAATCTAGCTTAATTCACGGGGCAAGCCGGCAGACAGGATTTTTATGCCTTTTTCTGTGATTAGGACATCGTCCTCAATCCGCACGCCAATCCCCTCTTCTGGAACATATATGCCTGGTTCAACCGTTAGAACCATACCTGGCGCCAACGGCGCTTCATAATCACCAAGATCGTGCAGATCCAGGCCTAGGTAATGCGATAAAGCGTGGGGATAGTAACGGCGGACTTCGTCATGCTCTATTGATTTAATTAGACCTAGCGCCCGGAGTTTTTCACCAATAAACTGCTCAATCTTAAGCTCGTTTTGCTTGATTGTGACACCCGGTTTTAACAAGCTGAAGGCATAATTTTGAGTTTCTAATACAGCTTTATGGATTGCAAGTTGGCGCTTAGTCGGCGCCCCCAGCACGTAGGTGCGGGTAATGTCAGCCGAGTAAAGCTCGGACTCTGCGCCCACGTCAACCAGTACTAGTTTTTTTGGAGTTAACTTATCATTGTTAGCCAGGTAATGTAGCGTGCAGCCATTAACGCCTCCACCAATAATCGGGTCGTAACCATGGCGTGCGCCTTTCTTACGAAACTCGCTAGTTATAAATGCTTCGGCCTCGTTTTCATAAGACATATTTGGCAGTTTTTTATGTAGTTTTTTTATGGTAGCAACAGTTAAGCGAATGCTAGCCCTTAAGGCTTCTAGCTCCGGCGGCTGCTTAATCATGCGCATCCTAATAAAATGTTCGCGCAAATCCAGCAGTTCAATGTCTGGGTTGTACTCCTTTAATTTTTCACTTAGCGTGGCTCTGGCCGGGTTTGTATAAAAGTCATAGTAGTCAGCATACGGCTTGGGCGCTGCTAGGGTGGCAACATGTTTTGCTCTGGCTACCCGTGTGCCAAGGCGCTTCCAGCCTTCTTTGGCGTCAATGATTTCCTTGATGCCAGAGCGCTTAGTTAGCTGCTCATGTTGGAGCGAGCCATCAAAAAACTCCCGGACTTCGTGGCGATCGGGCACAATTAGATACTCTCTTTCCTTATCTAAAACCAAGAGTAAGTCCGGTTCATCAATCCCTGTTAAGTACCAGAAATTGCTGTCTTGGCGGAAAGGATAGGCTTGGTCATTGTTGCGCTGCATCAGACCATTGGCAGCTATGACAATTGGCGCCTTGCCGGTGAATAATTCCTTTAGTCTGCGCCGGTTGCCAATAAAAAAATCGGGCGTAAAGTAACTCTCCATAATAGACTTACTAGTATACAGCAGCTTCGACAGCATTTTTAAATGCCAAGTACCAGTTGTTGTAACCACTGTTATTTGGGTGGAAAAAATCTATAGCATTGGTTGACCAATTATTTCTATCTTTTGTGGTCTGGTGTAAGGGGGCTAGCTTAAGCCCATGCTTTGCGGCTTGTTCTTGCAAAATAGCGTTAAGCGCTAACACCGCCGGTTCTTGTGCTCTTTTGCGAGTAGATAAAAAAGACGGCAAATCACTCACTATCGCTTGTGGGGGTAGAAAGTTAAATAATTTGTCTGCTTGCTCGTTAAAACTTGCTGGGCTGGTGCCGCGCCCAGCATCGTTGGCCCCAATTTCTAAAGTAATAATAGAGTCCTTGCTAACATTTAGCTTATTTAAGGCCGGCAACTGCGATTCAACCACATCCTGGATGGTTGCACCCGATTTGCTGAGGTTGACGACATGAACTGGCTTCCCAGATTTACTAGCAATATGGTCTGCTAAAAGCCCTACGTAGCCCTTTCCAGGACTGCTGGCACCAATACCTTGAGCCGCTGAGTCACCTAGGGCAACATAAGTTATGGCGTTGTCTGGTACGTTCTGGGCGGCACGTTTATCCCAATAAGTTTTATAAGACTTAACCTCAGAGCTTAATCGCACAGCTTTAAAAGTGACAATAATTAATGCCGAGACAACTAAAAAGATGACAATTTTCATGTGGTTAATAGTATACGCCTTAACGCTTGTCATTATTGGGTGCTAAATATTGACGCAGAACAGCGGCTTTCTTTACGCCTAATAATTTTTCCAAGTCTTGCTGCGAGGCTTGGCGGAGCACACGTAAACTGCCGAAAGTTTTGATAAGTTTTTTGCGAGTCGCTGGCCCAAAACCAGGGATATCATCTAGAATGCTGGCTGTTTGGCGCTTGGCTTTTAGGGTGGAGTGATAGCTAACGGCAAAACGGTGCGACTCGTCTCTAATCCTCTGTAACAGTTTTATAAGGTTCGTGTTATGCGGCAGGTTCACCAAGATAAAGTCATCGCTTTCGGCCGTGAAGCCGCCGAGCTTATTCAGCATAACGGTGTTTAGCTTTACGTTGGAGCGTATTTTATCAATTACGATTTGCTCTTCGCGTTTGGCCAGGCCAACAAATGGGATGGTCAATTGGCCGGATTCATCTCGTGCTTTAATGGCCGCATCTAGTTGACCTTTGCCGCCATCAATCAGCACTAAGTTAGGTTTTGGCCATTTATTATTGCGTTCAGATAAACGCCTGGAAACGGTTTCGTGCATATTATAAAAGTCGTCATTGTGATTAATTTTGGTTTTAAACTTACGGTACTCGTCTTTGTTACTAAGATCGGAAGTAAACACCACCATACTGGCAACCACGTCCGTACCGCTCATATGACTAATGTCGTAGCCTTCAATCCTACGTGGAAATTTTTCTAAGGCCAACAGGTCCACTAGCTCATTTAGCGCATGGTCTTTTGAGATGTCTAAGAATTCCTTGTCAGAAAATATAACTTGCTTGTTAATATTTTGCAGGGCAAACAAACGGTTGCGCAGTCTAGCGGCCTGCTCAAAATCTTTGGCTTTGGCCGCGCGTTTCATATCTTTTTCTAGATCTTTGATGATTTTGTTTCGGTTGCCTTCAATATAAGCGATCAATCTCCGTAGATTAGCTCGGTATTCTTCTAGAGTAGTTTTGCCATCTTCCAGCCCAGGGTCTAAACCAAGGTGATAATAAAGCGTGGCCCGCTTTTGGCCAGGTGATTTACTGGTTGCAAACGGGAAAATTTTACGCAGTAATTTTAGAGCTTGGCGGACACCGTAAGTACTGTAGTATGGTCCAAAATAGCGAGCCCCATCATCCAGCGGCCGTCTAGTTGTGCCCACC
>CAZYVW010000039.1:0-815 GCA_964651645.1 uncultured Candidatus Saccharibacteria bacterium | reverse complement strand
GGTTGGGTAGTCGCTGTCGTAATCAATCCGGATATAGCTAAGCGATTTATCGTCACGCAGCAAAATGTTATACGGCGGCATATAACGCCGGACCATCTCGGCCTCTAGAAACAGCGCGTCTAGCTCACTGTCCACGATCATCCAATCAATATCGGCAATCTCTGCTATTAAAGCTTCGGTTTTAGCATCGCGGCCGCGACTGGCCTGAAAGTACTGGCGCACGCGGTTACTCAAGACCGCGGCTTTACCAACATAAATAATCTCTCCCTTAGCGTTTTTATGGAAATAAACGCCCGGGCTTTTTGGCAGTTCGGCCAGTTTCTTCTTTAGATGATCGTTCACTGTCTAATTATAGCTATTTGGGTTGGAAGCTATCAAGGACCGAGAGGCGAAATTATATTCGGTAGAAAATGCTGAGCAAGTGCAACTACCTCTACAGCTGCTCCTATTGCGACTGCACCCATAGCAAATTTCATAATCGTCTGCCCTACTGTTTCTTGGTTAGGCGGATTACCTGGTGACTCTCCTGCTGGCGAACTCATTTTTGCTCCTGCAATCTTTACTACAATAGTCTTCGTCTTTAGTTATACTACATTCCTCGCAGATAAGCACAAGCCGGTTACAAGATTTGTTGGCACAATTCTCGTAATTACTGGTTTTACCTTGGCAGTGCACGCACTCGCCAATGTCTTTGGCTTCATCAGAAAAACTTTTAACCATGCGATTATCAAAAATATGCAGCTTGCCTTCCCACTGGCCACTGTCCCCATATTTCTCACCGTATTTAACTATCCCGCCATCAATTTGGTAGACGT
>CAZYVW010000038.1:0-6482 GCA_964651645.1 uncultured Candidatus Saccharibacteria bacterium | reverse complement strand
ATCCCCAGCCCGCTGGTAGCGTTGCCTTGAGGATCAAGGTCAACTAGCAGTACGGTTTTACCTGACTTCGCTAAGTATGAAGCTAAGTTGATAGCAGTAGTTGTTTTGCCTACTCCGCCCTTTTGATTCAAAACGGCTATTGTAATGCTCATTTTGGTATTTTACCCTCAGTTCCTTCACTAGTAGACTAGCATTTTTAGTGGTGGTAGTAAACAAATGCGGTTTATATATTACTCTTTTAAATGTGCAATTTTGTATGCAGAAACTGCTTTGGTACCACACAATTTTGATTGTTTTTGGTCAATTTTTAGTGTTATAAATTAAACTACAATTAAACAGTTTTTACTCTGAGCATAAGCAGTTTAGACCTGAACTTCATCTGTTGCCCACTTCTTAACTTATTGTTGTTTTATAAACTACACAATTTTTGGAGTTTGTTTCCGTTCTTATTGCTGTGTATTGTCTAAAATAAAGTTTTGCTATAAATCAGTCAGAGTAAATTTTGTGGCTAGTTTGCTTAAGAGATTTTGCCGATTTTGAGGCGGGTATAGCTTTGGCGGTGGCCGCGAACTTTATGTACTCGCTTTTTAGCCTTGTAACGTATTGCTAGAACTTTGTCGCCTTTGATTTCTTGCTCAACAACTTCCGCTGTTACTTTGGCTCCTCCAACAGATGGTGTGCCAACAGTAACCTTGTCGCCATCAATAGTCAGCAATGGCTCAAAGCTGAGCTTTTTATTGTCTGACAGTAAATCAACATCTAATGTTTCGCCTTCAGAGACTAAGTACTGTTTGCCGCCGGTAGTTATAATTGCTTTTTTCATGGATATTGATAGATACTAACAGATATGGCCGCCCCTGTAAACCCCGCTATTGAGCTTTTGACAGGCTAACAGTTAAGAGCGCATCCTCAATTTTAACTTCACTTGAAAAGGCATGTTCGCCAGCTTCAGAACTAAGCTTTGATGCTAACGTCTCCTGTTTTATAACGTTTTTATGCTCTTCAATCGCTTGAATAAGTTCTTTGTTCGTCGCCTCTAAGCAGAGGTTGATCCGGTCATCAACATTCAAGCCAGCCTGTTTACGCGCATTTTGGACTTGCCGCACAACTTCGCGCATCAAACCCTCTCTTTTAAGAGCCGGTGTAATTTCAAAGTTCATTGTTATCCCATAAGGATCAGTCGGAGAGATGAGAAATTCAGCTTTCACATTTATCTCCTCCTCAATCATGGCTTTTTCAAAGGGACTTAGCTGTTCTTTACTTTTAATAACAGCTCTTAAAGGCTGACGTACCTTGACTCCTTCGTTCGCTCTCCCGGATAGTCCTAATGAAATCAGGCTTCTTACGTAGTACATCTTATCTAGCAGAAGTTCATCGACATTCCCATATTCAGGCCAATCTAGGAGGTGGACTGATTCCCTACCTGTAAGTTTTTGGTATAGCTCCTCGGCCAGAAATGGTGTAAAGGGGGCCAGAACTATACTTAGACGCACTAGAATATAGTGTAATGTGCGGTAAGCATCGTTTTTGTCTTGGTCATTATCGCTTTTCCAAAAACGCTTTCGCGAGCGTCGTACGTACCAATTACTAGCATCATCAATAAATGGCAATATTGGCTTGGTAGCATTAGGGATATCGTATTTTTGCATGTGCTTATCAATTTCTTCGGTTAGCTGGTGTATCCGTGAAACGATCCAAACATCCAATGGATTCGCCAGATCATCTAGAGGATCATCAAACGAGCCGCTCGCCTCCCAGCCATCAACCTCTGCGTACATCGTGAAGAAGTCATACATATTCCAAATCATGCTAAGTTTTCGGTGAATATCTGAGACATCTTTATCCTGTAGTGAATAATCTTCGCCGTTTAGTAGTGGTGAACTCAAGAAAAGAAAACGCAATGCATCGGCTGAATATTCATCCATTAGTAGGTTAGGATCTGTGTAATTACCGAATGATTTGCTCATTTTTCGGGCGTCGTTGCCGGCAATCGTACCGTGAACCAGGGCATTCTTGAAGGGAATTTTGCCAAATAGACCAACGTTTACAGCATTCATGTAATAAAACCAGGCTCTTACTTGTGGTACATATTCAACAATAAAATCACCTGGGAAATTCTGTTCAAACTTCTCTTTGTTTTCAAATGGGTAGTGGAACTGTGCGAAAGGCATGCTGCCGCTTTCAAACCAACAGTCCATAACTTTTTCTATGCGTTTGTAGCTAACACCGTCTATTTCAAAAGTTACATCATCGATCCATGGACGGTGATAATCTTCTAGCTCCACCCCTGATAACTCCTTCAGCTCAGCGTAACTACCAACAACTTTAATTATCTCTTTACCATCTTTATCTGTACCCTTCCAAACGGGCATAGCCGTAGCCCAAAATCGGTCGCGTGATAGATTCCAGTCTGGTGCTGACTCGATTGTCTTGGCTGAACGACCTTGTTTAATATGTTCAGGAAACCAGTTAACCTCTCCGTTTTGCTCTAGCATGAGTTGTCTTTGGCCATCAATATCCATAAACCAACTAGGGTGAGCACGGTACATTAACTTGGTATGGCAGCGATGACAATGCGGGTATTCGTGCTGGATGTACTCAATCTTCCAAACGGCTCCCCGCTCATGCAAACTTTTAGCAATTTCCTTATTTACATCCCAGATTTGCTGACCCTTCCATTCACCTTCTGTATAAAAACCTTCCTCGTCGGTATCTAAAATTAATGGAATGTTATTAGCCTTCGCGAGGGCGTAGTCATCTTCGCCGTAGGCTGGAGCCTCATGGGCAATGCCAGTACCTTCCTCGGCATGTACAAAGTCAGCATGCCAGATTTTATGGGCATTTTTGCCCCTATCATCAAATAAAGGTTCGTAGGATTTGCCTACCAGCTCTTGGCCACTGAATTCTCGGACTAGCGTGTAGGGCAGTATTTGATGTTTTTCATCTGTTAAAGCTTTATCCAACAGCTTTTTAGCCAGAATTAATTTTTGGCCCTCAAGCTCAACCTCCGCGTAAGTTAAATCCTTATTTATGGCAATCGCAGTATTTGACGGCAGAGTCCAAGGCGTAGTTGTCCAAGCTAGCAGGTAGCTATCCTTATCTTTTAGTTTGAACTTTACGTATACACTGGGGTCTGTGTCGTTCTCGTAGGAATTGTCCATGGCCACCTCGGCTTTGCTGATAGGCGTGGCGTCACGGGTACAATACATTAATACCTTTTCACCCTCGTAGATCTTGCCTTTGTCGTATAGCTGCTTGAAAGCCCACCAAACTGACTCCATAAAGGGTTTATCCATTGTCTTATATGCGCCTTTGAAGTCTACCCAACGGCCGATTCTATCTATAATCTCTTCCCACTCACCGCCTGTTTGAACCATATTAGCCCTACAAGTGTTGATATATTCTTCTAGACTAATCTTTGTGCCGATATCACGCTTATCCTGAATCCCTAGTTTTCCTTCTGTAAAAACTTCGGCTGGCAAACCATGGCAATCCCAACCCCAAACTCGCTCCACACGTTTGCCTTTCATAGTCCAAAAGCGCGGCACGGCGTCTTTAACAACAGAGGTTAGTAGCGTGCCATGATGCGGCACCCCGGTTATAAATGGCGGTCCGTCATAAAATACATATGAATTGTCCTTTGGCCTAAAATCTACGGACTTCTCAAAAGTCTTGTTTGCCTTCCATTGAGCAACTAGATCTTTCTCGTATTCTGCTGGTTGGCGGCGACTGCCTTGTTTGAATTTCATATTCTTCCTTTAAAAAATAAAAAGCCCCTTGGATACAGGAGCCAGCTACTGCTGACGGTACCATCCTGTTTGGGACTTAATTTAAGATCTTACGTGTCTTTTCCGCGAGGTTCTACTGAGCTATATGCTGTTCTTCCTCAAGCCTCGTGGTTGATTGCCACTACAAACGGCTTGTTCAAATTGTATCATCCCCCTAAATAACCGGCAACTTCGTTCATAAGCGGCATGGTCTCACCCTGCCAACCCCTAACCAGCTCTCCCGAATCCCGAATCACCAATAATGCCGGGTAGCGAACTATGTCGTAGGTTTTGGCGGTATCGCTACCCTCTTTAGTCTCCAAACTTTGTAGTTCAATTTTTTGGACGTGGGTGCGCTCAAAATCGGCTACGTACTCCTCAGTTTGCCTAGCAAACTCGGCATTGGGATGGTACAGAATTACAGCTTTCATCACCTAAAATTCTACCACAAGTATTATAGCTCGGGGTTGTAGCTTAGCTACAACCCGTCGTAGAACCGCAGGCCGTGCACACATAGCAGCTACCGGCTCTTTGGGTCTGGTTGCCGCAGTTGTAGCACATTGGCGCGGTGTCGTCTTTTTTAACGCTGGCCTTTTCCTTAACTATTGCCGTAGTGGCGATTCCAACTTCTTCAACTATTTCTTCTTTGGCCTCGTTGACCTTCTCGGCCGAGACAATTGGCTTAACTTTCTTGTCCATGTCGCCTTCGCCTAGCAGACTGGTCTGGGCCTCTGGCATATCGTCTATCGATGCCAGGCCAAGTTCTAACAGGTCGTCAAACGGCAGGTAGGTTAGCGCCAAGCGCTTAAAGACGTAGTCTACAATCGATGAAGCCGTGCGGATGTCTGTGTCATCGGTAATGCCCGATGGCGCGAAGGACATATTGGTGAGAGCGTGGACGTAGCTTTTTAGCGGTACGCCATACTGCAGGCCATAGCTGACGCTGATAGCCAGGGAGTCCATAACGCCGGCCAGCGTGGAGCCTTGCTTGGCTATTTGTAGCCAAAGCTCGCCTGGGCTGCCGTCTTCATATTCGCCGACCGTAAAGAAACCTTTACTGTCAGATACCCTGAATTCAAAGGTCTTGGAGTTACGCACCTTGGGCATAGCCCGACGTACTGTGCCTTTAACTAATATCTTGTCATTTAGACTTTCGGCGGCGGCTGGCTCAGCAGCGGCGGCGCCTTCTTTCTTGGCCATCGATAGTGGCTGGCCAACTTTACAGTTGTCGCGGTAGATAGCTACGGCTTTGAGGCCTAATTTCCAGGCTTCCATATGCAGCTGCTCAACCTCTTCTACCGTTGCCTCCTCTGGCATGTTAACAGTTTTAGAGATAGCGCCGGACAAAAACGGCTGTACGGCAGACATCATTTTAACGTGACCCATGTAGTGGATGGAGTTGTCGCCCATTGAGCAAGCAAAAACGTTCTCGTGCTCTTTTTTGAGATGCGGAGCACCTAAGATGGTCTTTTCCACGTCTATGTAGCTAATGATGTCGTCAACCTGGGGCTTAGAGTAGCCTAGAGCTTTTAGGGCCCGGGGCACAGTTTGGTTAACGATGCTCATTGTGCCACCACCAACCAGTTTTTTGACCTTAACTAGGCCTAGATCCGGCTCAATGCCAGTGGTGTCGCAGTCCATCATCAGGCCGATGGTGCCGGTTGGCGCCAATACGCTGGCTTGTGAGTTGCGCACCCCATATAATTGGCCGAGTTCTACAGCATCGTCCCAGGCGCTAGCAGCAGCACTAAGCAGCTCCTCTGAAACAAAACTGGCGTCAATCTCCGAGACGGCGGCGCGGTGCATTTTAAGTACCTTAATCATGCCTTCGCGGTCCTTATGATAGCCGGCAAACGGCCCAACACGGCGGGCAATCCGGGCGCTAGTGGCGTAGGCTTGGCCAGTCATCAGCGCTGTAATAGCGGCGGCTTGGGCGCGGCCTTCGTCGGAGTCATAGGGTAAACCTTGGGCCATCAACAGCGCTCCAAGGTTGGCGTAGCCGAGGCCTAGCTCACGGTAGGCTTTGGCGTTTTTGGTAATGTTTTCCGTTGGGTATTCTGAGTAACCAACCAGGATTTCCTGAGCCGTAAAGATTACTTCAACGGTGTGAATGAAAGCCTTGATGTCAAAGCTGTGGTCATCTTTAAGGTATCTAAGCAAGTTGATGCTGGCTAGGTTGCAGGCTGAGTTGTCCAGGTGCATATACTCACTGCAGGGGTTAGAGCCGTTAATCCGGCCGGCTACTGGACACGTGTGCCATTTATTAATCGTCGTATCAAACTGCATGCCAGGGTCGGCGCATTCCCAGGCCGACTCAGCAATTTGGCGGAATAAGTCGCGAGCTTTAGTGGTTTTAACTGTTTTGCCAGTCTTAACAGCCTTTAAGTCCCAGTCGTCATCGTTTTGGACGGCTTTCATAAAGTCGTCGGTGACCCGCACGGAGTTATTGGCGTTTTGATATTGGACTGAGAAGGAATCTTTGCCATCCAAATCCATATCGAAACCGTTTTGCTGGAGCACACGGGCTTTGCGCTCTTCAATAGCTTTGCACCAAATGAAAGCCTCTACGTCTGGGTGGTCGGCATTTAAAATGACCATTTTGGCCGCCCGACGCGTCTTGCCGCCACTCTTAATAGCTCCGGCTGAGGCGTCGGCGCCACGCATAAAGCTCAAAGGCCCAGAAGCCGTACCAGCGCTCTTACCTAGGGCTTCAAG
>CAZYVW010000037.1:0-7201 GCA_964651645.1 uncultured Candidatus Saccharibacteria bacterium | reverse complement strand
TATCTGGGCATTTATTTAATGATGCTAAGGATCAGCCAACTGGGCAACGCTACTGTATTAACTCTTGCTCACTGGATTTTAAGGGTGAGAAATGAAAGTAACCACCAAAAACGACGCTTTAGAGATTCGCTTTCAGGGCGTGGAGCGGGTTTGGGCACTGCGCAGCTGGATTGTTATACCGCGCAGCTACATTAAATCAATCGACTGGCACCCTAAATACGTCAGTCAAAATGTTGTCTGGCGTATAGCCGGTACGGCCGCCCCGGGCATTTTATACGCCGGCTATTTCCGCGGCCAAGGCTACAGCCAATTTTTATACATCAAAAAGCCGCGTCGTGTTCTTAAACTAAAAGCCAAGAATATTCTAGAGGTCCAGACCAAGAACTTCCGCTTTGGCAAACTCTTATTATCAGTTACTCCAGCCCAGGCCAAACGCGTCGAAAAGTGGTGGGCGGCTTAAGAACCGGTTTTCTCTTGTTCGCTTACGTCCTTCAATGCTTTGTGAACGGCCACAACAGCCCTATCTACATCCTTATCGCGGATAACTATCATTAGTTCATTCAAGGTAGTTACAATTTCTATAACTGATATTCCTTGCCAGGCAATTACTCGCAGAGGATACATTAAAACACCAACAGCTTCGATATGTTCGTGCATGCGCTGGAGGGATAGGGCAGTTAGGCCTTCAATTGTTTGGGTTACATCCTCGTCCCCCAGCAGTTTTTCAACTGTTGGCCTGAGTGATTTACTGCCAATAACTGTTGTCTCATGAATACCTTGGGTGAAAACAAACATTATTGAGCGGTCCTGCTCAACCAGCTGCATGATTGAAGACAATTTTTTTGTAAGACCAGCGGAATTACGCACTGTGATCTCAAATAAATCCGAGCGCAGAGTCAGGTTCCCTAAAAAATGTCCAGGATTGGCAGCGTAGTAGGGTTTATGGGTCTGGGCGTAGCGCTGGAGGGCAATCAGTACCGCACTTTGAGACGCCGGCTTAAGAAGTTCCTTTTCAACCTGGGGCTTTATCTCTCTAGCCAGTGCTGAAAGGTTGGCAACACCGCTGGTAACTGCCTCGCGAAAGTAAGGGGAAGAGGTGATTATCTCGTCAACTTTTTCAGGGATACTAATCATTTTTACGTCTAATATTATACATTATTTAGTAATATTAAACAATTATAGCAGTTTTTTTACTTTTTGCAAGGAATAGTTCAGAATCTCTTTACGTAATAGGAGTTTTATTACATGTTAGTAAATCAACCAAGTGGAATTGAACATATTGCAACTGGCGGAACCATTGAATCCATCTGGTCACCAGAAGAAGACACAGCAGTCACTGCGCATACAAGTAAAGTGGCTGACTATCTTCAGTTCCTGTCAAAGCATGGGTATCCTGATATACCCTCGGAAGTGCTAATGCTCAAGGATAGTCGCAAGATTACTATTGATGACAAGAAGCTTGTAGCTCGGCGCGTAGCCGAATCTGCAACCAGGAATGCCATAGTTACAAGTGGCACATACCTGATGACAGAAATAGGCCGGAGGATTCAATCCCACCCTTCAATGCGTAAAAATATCTTTAATAAAAAGGTAGCTATGGTAGCATCTCTTACCCCACTGGAGGGCTTTAGTATGTCAGACGGTGGTTTCAATCTAGGAATGGCCCACGCCATCCTGGAAGACGATAGCATAACGGCGCCAGTAATGGGTGTAGTCAACGGGGCAGTCGCTCCTATTGACGCTCTAGAGAAGGACCTAACCACCGCCACTTTTGAATCAGTCGATACGTCTGACAGTTTGTTGGGTTATTCGCGCTACACCCTAATACCAGCGGGTGGCACGATTGACTTCGTCTTTGACGGCCTGGATGGTGTAGAGCCCACCGCTACTTCATTTATTCCGGCTTATTTGAGGACTAAAGTGCGCACTACCGTTGATTTTGATGCTACGCCGCCGATACTGAAGGATAGTCGCAAGCTTACAGACGAAGATATGGATATGGTGATTGATGTTGTACGCGAGGCACCTACAGAATTTGTAATAGTTACGTCTGGCTTGCTCAAAATGACTGACTTGCGAGACAGGCTAAAAGCCGGGTTACAGTCTGGCGATAACCTCGACCGACGGGTCATATTAACAGGGGCAAGGTACATGCTTAACTCTCTTGATAGAAGCGATGCGCCGTACAATCTTGGCTATGCCCATGGCAAATTGGGTCTGGTTGATCCAGGCGTTCATATTGCAGTTACGGGAAGAGTTCTGGGAGAAAACGAAAACCCACTAAATTACTGTTACACAGATCAAGAATTAGAAACTGTTCTTAGCCAATAGCTAGTGGCATACAAGCGGCCCCTAAGATATTAGGGTATAATCTTCGGTAATGGCAGATAAAGACGCAGTACCGACTAAACTTCTGTGGGTTGATTTAGAAATGACCGGTTTAGATCCGGCCAAAGATGTAATCCTGGAAGTAGCCGCCGAAATTACCGACTTTGACCTCAAGACTTTAGAAAGCTACGAAGCCCGCCTGCAACAAAAGAGGGAAGTCGTACTAGCTCGCATGCAAGCCAATAATTGGTGGCAAGATTTTCCGGCAAACCGTGATGAATTTTTGAACAAACTGGACAGCGGCAAGCCACCCAAGCAAGTTGAAGACGAATTAATTGCCTTGGTAGAAAAGCACTTTGGCAGCGAACCAGCAATCCTTGCTGGCAACTCTATCTATAACGACCGCCTGTTTATCAAGCAGTGGTTGCCGGCATTGGATCTTAAACTCCATTACCGTATGCTAGACGTCAGCGCTTGGAAGGTGTATATGCAAGGCAAGTTTGGGGTGAAATACGAAAAGAACGAAGGCCACCGGGCTTTTGACGACATCCAAGCAAGCATTGCCGAATTACAGCACTATCTAGAATGGTTTAAAGAGCAAAACTAGCGGCGGTTGCTGTTCTTGACAAATTACCCGTATAGGATAAAGATAAACAATTATAAGTATTGTGTGGAAAAGGAACAAAAATGTCTACAAAAGAGAGATTAAACGTAACTGATGCGGATGATGATTTGAGTGCGCTCGCTAGAAAATTAGATATAAAATTTCGTCCTGGAGATGAAACGGTAGTAGCTTGGCTTCAGGATCTCAGTGAGGATGACGTTCAAGGGCTATTGGCAAGTGATGATCCAGCTGGCCGTCATAAATTTTTAGATGCAAATGGATGGGAGCAGGCAGATACTCCCTGGGTGGTGCCAAATGTATGGGGCGATGGTCTTAGCTCTGATGAGCTAATTGAAGATGGTCTACATATTGCCCGCGGCGCAGGATACGCCGCTCTAGGTGGCTTAGGCGACAGTCTGTACAATTCTGGCAATGGCGCCCAGCACTCCATCTCAAATGTTGAGGAAATGCTTCAGGCCAACGGTAGTGATTTGGCGGCTCAAGCTGTAGCCTTAGGCAAACTGTTAAAATAGTTTTAGATGACGCACAAACAGGTTGAAGAATATGTTTTGAGTATGCCTAATGCCAAATTGGACTATCCATTTGGCGAGGACGTGGCAGTTTATAAAATCAAAGACAGAATGTTTGCCCTGATCCCGGAAGGCAAGGAGCCGGTGCGGATTAGCCTTAAGTGTGACCCGGTATTGGCGCAGACTCTAAGGGAAAAATATGAGACGGTTCTTGAGGGCTATCACCTTAATAAAAAGCAGTGGAACACAATCATCCTAACCGGTCAGTTACCGTGGGAAGAGATACAAACACTTATCAAGCACAGTTACGACCTTGTCTCGGGCAATAAATAACTATTTAAGTAGTAGTGAGACTTGGGAGTAGAGACTTTGGAGAAGAGTCTTTTCTTTGGTGTTAGAAGCGGCGTCAAACTGCTTTTTGACTGCGCTCTGGTAGGCGGTTAAATCTTCTTTAAGTGCGGTTGTTACTGCTTCGTCATACTTGTTTTCCTGTTCGGCAGTTTTTAGGGCGGTGTCCGTTGCGGTATTCTTACCACCCAGCAAATCCTTAGGTTTAACGGCGTGATTATTGTCTTTTAAGAAGTTAGTCGTTTGGTTTAATTCCGAGTTTACTGTCAATTTTACGGCCATAACATAGCTAAGAGTCGTCTTATCCCGGGCTTTAGTTTTGCCAAGGTCGGCCACGCGGATGATTTCTGTCTGTTGTTCTGCCAAGGCTTGTACTTCTTTAATCCCAGCCGAACCTCCGCCAAAAACCGCCGACAAAACAACGATAAGAATGATTATCAATACCGCGCCGGCAACTACAAACATTAATAGTTTGCCAGCACCACTGCTGACATTAAATAAGCGGCGTTTGGGTTTTTGGTCAGCATTCATAATAAAGTCATACTGCTGGCCGGCAGGCGAGGATTGATCAGGAGGCATAAGCATTATGTTACAGCGTGAAGCGGGTAGGGTAAAGGGGAGAATTAAGCATAACTATATTGACAAACCTGCAATAAATTGCTAATATATAGAATAGTTTAACCAAACAAAAAAATGACTGAAAGACCATCAATCAACCCCAACAAACCAGACGCGCTTATTGGAAAGCAAGTTAGCAACATTGCTCGCATGATAAATAATCGGGCGGCAAAGGCCGAGGGCACCTCTCAACCAGAGCTAACACCTGAAGGTAGTGTTAGGACAACTACTCTCGAGCATTTTAATATGTTTAATGGAGCAAACGCAGAAACGACTCTTAAACACAGTGAATTTGACCCAACTAACAACAGTATTGTGCCTGATAGAGCTAATAAAACAACTGTTAGAAGCCAGCCATTTGGTCTGCCAGAAGGCAGCGTGGATGTGAGTATCGCATCTACTGATCAAACTGGCGCACCGCAGGAGCGAGAGGTTATGTATGTTAAAGGCACTGACGCATTACAGGTTTATGCCCCCGGCCAAGATGAACAGGCTGTCATTAACCAACTCCCAGGTGAGCTTATGGCAGTGCGTAACGAAATTGCTGCCCGCCGCGCTCCTGTTAAACAGCCAGCAGTGGTTTAAGTTTTAAATCCCTTATGCTTTCAGGTTTCAGTGCTTAGCTATAAGCTATAGGCATGGACGCAGTGGAGGATATTAAGGGCAGGTTGTCTATTGAAGACGTCATCAGCCAATACGTGGAGTTAAAACGCGCTGGACGCAACTTTAAGGCGCTTAGCCCGTTTTCTAACGAGAAAACCCCCAGCTTAATGGTTAGTCCGGAAAAACAGATCTGGCACGATTTTAGTTCAGGCAAGGGTGGCAATATGTTTAGCTGGATTATGGAGCTAGAGGGCTTGGATTTTAAGGGCGCGCTGGAACATTTGGCGCGACAAGCCGGTGTGGATTTAAGCCAGTACCAGCGCGGTGACGGCGCGCATGGCAAACTAAAAGAACGTTTACTCCAGGCCCATGAAATGGCCGCCAAATTCTACCAAGTCCAATTTAGCAAAAACCAAGCCACACTGGAATACGTCTTCAAACAGCGCAAGTTTACCAAAGAAACAGCCCTAGCATTCAGGATTGGCTATTCGCCTAACAATGGCACAGCTTTAACTGATTACCTTAAGTCCAAAAGCTTTACACCGGCCGAACTAAAAAGCGGCAGTTTGAGTGTGGAGCGGCGCGGCCAGCTGTTTGACATGTTCCGCGGACGGCTAATGGTGCCGCTAATGGACCCGCAGGGCAAGGTGATTGGCTTTACGGCCCGGATTTTAGAGGAAGACCCCAATGCTCCAAAGTACCTAAACACCTCCCAGAGCCCGCTGTATGACAAAAGCCGGCATGTTTTTGGTTTGCATCTAGCCAAGGATGCCATTAGAAAAAGCGGCTACGCCGTGGTGGTAGAAGGCAACCTGGACGTTATGGCCAGTTGGCAAGCTGGCGTCAAGCAAGTTGTGGCAACTGCCGGCACGGCCGCTACTGAGCAGCATTTTAAAGCCCTCGGCCGGTTTACTAATGACGTTCGGCTGGCTTTTGACGAGGATAAAGCCGGTTTGGCGGCAACTGAACGCTCCATCCCGCTGGCCGCCAAGGCTGACGTAAAACTTAGTATTATCACCATTCCTGAGGGCAAAGACCCCGATGATTTGGTGCGCAAGGACCCAGAGGCCTGGCGCAAGGTAACCACTGAAAATCTTTACGCCGTAGATTGGCTGATGAAACAATATGCCGAGCGCCTAGATATTAACAGTGGCTCGGGCAAAAAAGAGTTCAGCGACGTTATGCTGAAGGTCATCCACGGTCTGCGCGACCAAGTAGAGCAAGACCACTACGTAACTAAAGTCGCCGAGACTTTAGGGGTTAGCAAAGAAGCCATGCTGTCAAAACTAAAAGGTACCACGGGCGCCCAAAAGTTTTATAAAAAAACCACTGCGCCCCTGCAGGTAGACAAAAATACTGCCGAACAAACTAAGACTCAGAACCATCTGATGGCCCTGGTATTAATGCAAAAATCGCTCAGAGAATACCTCCAGCCACTAACACCAGACATGCTGTTTGAAGAGGATGCTAAGAAACTCTTGGAATACTTACAAGCCCACCCAGACTATGATGGCAAGGGCAGCGCTACAGTGCAAAAATTAACAGATTATGTTAAGATGCTATCTATAATCTTTGAGGAACTCTACCAGCCCCTCGAGGTATCAGAGCTTCAATATGAAGCCGCTCGATTGCAGGCACGCTTGGTGGAACAATATGTGAAATCAAAAAAGGCTGATATTGCCAATGCTCTGCGCGCCGCAGACACTAGTGAAAAAGAACATCAAAAACTCTTAGGGCAAGCAAAAGCCCTAGACGCTTTACTAAATTTGACTAAAGAAGGAGAAGCCCGTGCCTAAAGCTAAAGCAGTGGTTACACCACCGGCCGATGACGCCAGCCCAGAGATTGAAAAGGCCAAGCTGGAACTGGTTGAAAAAGCCAAAAAAGACGGACACATAGACCAAAAAGACATCTTTACGTCTATTCCGGACACAACCGAGAATGCCGATGCCCTGGACTATGTTTATACGGAACTGGCTGACGCCGGAATTGAAATAACTGGTGTTGACGTGGCCGAACCAATCGCCGGCAATGCCTGGGAAGCTCTGGATGAAACCGAAGAAGTTGTCTTAGAAGAACAAGTTTATTTGGACGACATTGCCGATGACTCGGTGCGTTTATATTTGCGTGAAATCGGTAAAATTCCACTATTAAAACCAGATGAAGAGCTGG
>CAZYVW010000036.1:0-7364 GCA_964651645.1 uncultured Candidatus Saccharibacteria bacterium | reverse complement strand
AAAAATTTAGTCTTGTAAGAGCCCAAAAATGCGGGGCCCTTTTTGACGAGCAGCGGCTTAAATGGGTCGACGGCCACTTTATCCGCAGCTTAAGCCTCGACGATTTATACCAAATGACCAAACCGTTTTTGCCGAAGGAGGCGTCTGGCTACGACGAAGGCTACATTAGACAGGTTCTGGCTTTAGTACAAGAAAGACTGAAGTTCTTTAGCGAGCTGCCGGAGCTAACCAAGTTTTTCTTTGTCGACTTGCCGGAAGATAAAAGCCTGATTAATTCCAACAAACAACTTAGCAAAATAGACCGTATGGAGCTTAAGAAAATGCTAGAAGCTACGCTAACTAAGCTGGAGTCATGTGATTTTGAAATTAACAGCCTTAGTGATGGCCTCAATGCTTTACTTACAGAAACTGGGCAGAAACCAGCCGTGCTGTTTAGTCTCATTCGGATTGCCACGACGCAAGCGCCAGCCAGCCCAGGACTGGCTGAAACTATGCACGTGCTCGGCAAAGACCGTTCCCTAAAGCGTATGCAAGATACGATAAATTATTTGGCCTAATAAACATAAGCGTTATACTAGTAGCTTATGGACGACATTGTTATGCCCGAGAATCCACGACCAGCCGCAGCGCCTCCACCGGACGAACCAGTGAGACAAGCGGCCGCAGCCTCGCCAGTGTCTAGTTCAAAGCCACAGGCCAAAAAAACCGCTAAGTTATTATTGCCAGCTAAAGCCCTTGGGGCACACATTCATAATAAATGGGTCTACTTTAAGAGCGTAAAATTGTCCAAAAAGCAGTGGGCTCTGTTAATTGTAGTGTTGCTTGCCCTGATTGCCGGTGGCGTATTTGGCGGTATGACGCTATACCAACACTTCCGTGGCAAACCGCCAGTCAGCACGCCAGTAGTTAAAAATGCCAAGAAGGCAGCGCCCGCTCCTACTACAGAAGCCTCTACCTTAACCGGTGTCCAGGTGCCAATCGGCACCAACAAACGCCAGGTGAATGGTTTTATGATAGAGAACAGCCTAGACGCTCGGCCACAATCCGGCCTTAAGGACGCTGGTGTAGTGTTTGAAGCCATCGCCGAAGGTGGCATTACTCGGTTCTTAGCCCTGTTCCAGGAAACTATGCCGGCCTACATTGGCCCGGTACGCTCAGCCCGTCCCTACTACATTGATTGGCTACTCGGTTTTGATGCTACCTATGCCCACGTTGGCGGCAGCCCAGAAGCCTTAGCTAAAATTAAAGCGCTTGGCGTTAAAGACCTGGACCAGTTTGCCAATGGCGGCAGTTACGACCGCGTAACCAGCCGTGTGGCACCCCACAACGTTTATACAAGCATGGACCGAATTGACGCTCTGGCTGCCTCCAAAGGCTACACCACGAGCAGCTTCACCGGCTTCGAACGTAAAAAGGATGCCCCAGCCGCTGTAGTGTCACCAGCGGGCATTAATATAGATATCTCTAGTTCTTTATTTAGCGTGCACTACGATTACAACAATGCCACCAACTCTTACCTGCGTAGCGAGGGTGGGGCACCACACCTAGATGAGAAGTCCCAGCTCCAGATAATTCCAAAGGTCGTCGTAGCCATGGTTGTGCCTTATGGCATAGAGGCCGACGGTCAGCACAGCGAGTACGCTACAATCGGCAGCGGCCAAGTTTACATCTTCCAAGACGGTAGTGTTAGCGTGGGTACCTGGAAGAAAACAGACGCCAAAGCCCAAATTACCTTTACCGATGGCAACGGTGCAACAATCAAGCTAAACGCCGGTCAAACCTGGATAACCGCCGTCAACAGCGCCGACGCTATTCATTATTAGAGTTTATTCTTTGTTGTTTCTGACAATACGTAGTCCTGCTAAGAACTCTTCGCGCGCGTCACCCCTAAATAGGCCAGCGGCAATGCCACCAACGGCTACTTTGTCTTCTGCAATATCAAGCCTGAACACAATCTGAGACTTTTGTTCGCCCCGGACTACGGCTACAACTCTACTACCTAC
Organism: uncultured Candidatus Saccharibacteria bacterium; assembly: GCA_964651645.1. Classification (GTDB taxonomy): domain Bacteria; phylum Patescibacteriota; class Saccharimonadia; order Saccharimonadales; family CAZYVW01; genus CAZYVW01. Next base: position 5,361 of record CAZYVW010000036.1, on the reverse strand, counting down.
ATTTGATTCCAGGCTTTCAGCAATAATCATATCCGTAACCAACCAAGGCGTTTGGTTATCCGGATCTACAGCAAAAGAGTGGCGCAGACGAAAAGAGATCGGTTGCTCGCCACCATAATTTATTTTGCCGCCATAATCAGTGCCGGCAAAAAATTGGTCAACCCTACTAACTAAGGTGCTTTCTCCAGCCATATTATTAGCAGTATACGAGCGAAAAATCCTATTGCAAAGCACTAGTTGAATGGGAGTATACTAATAAACAGCTATGAAGGTACTTTTGGCAGCCGCCAAATTTCCACCTGCAAGCTTTAATTATCAACACTGGATGGTACGCTTCGGCCCCTGCCAACCTCATATCCTAGTCAGTTTCCCGTAACGATATCGCCAGAAACGGTTGGCAATATTTACCGGGTAGCTCGTGTTAATCCGTTTACCGCTAAGCGATTCACGCTTTGTCGGTCCTCTTTAAATTAACCCTTTAAAAGGAGACTATGGATATGAAAAACTTGAACGAAGAAATTGAAGTCAACTCTTACTACTTTGGGCGAGGGATGAAAACCTTCCCGCGCTCCATGACTTTTGGTGCCCGGCGCTACACCTTCCAGGAAGGCTTGCAATACCTAATTGGCCGCGGCCCAGGCGTAACCCGGCTATTTGACATGAGCGATGGCACCACAACCTACCGGCTAAAAAACGAAGACAATCAATGGACGCTGGTCGGCACAAAAGTCGGCTGAGATGATTACACCAAAAGACTCAGGCATTTCAATACACTCCGGCTTCCCAAATGCTGGTACGGATACCAGCTTAACGGCTTTAGAAATTACTAAATTGTTAGTTCGCCACCCCTCCAGTACTTTCTTTATGCGGGTAGCTGGGGAGAGTGCTGAAAACCAAGGCATTTTTGATAATGACGTCGTTACTATTGACCGCTCGCTGCAGCCAACCCCATCCGACCGAGTAATCTGGTGGGACGGTGAAGGTTTTGCCGTATCACGACTGAGCCGTTTACCAGAGGGCATCCAGTGGTGGGGAGTCGTCACAGCAGTTATTCATCAATTCAGGGATCCGCGGGTATGAAACGCACAGTTTTTGCACTGGTGGACTGTAATAACTTCTTTGTCAGCTGCGAGCGCGTTTTCCGGCCAGACCTGGAAGGCAAGCCAGTGGTCGTGCTCAGTAGCAACGATGGCTGCGTGGTGGCACGTAGTAATGAAGCTCGGGCTCTGGGTATTCCCATGGGCGCACCCGCCTTTAAATACCGGCAGTTATTTAAAGATTATAAAGTTATGCAGTTTAGTGCTAATTTTGAACTCTACGGTGACATTTCCCGCCGCATTATCAGCATTTTAACAGGGACGACGCCCCGGACTGAGGTTTATTCTATTGATGAGTCCTTCTTGGATCTCAGCCAACTAGCCATCCGTGATTACAAACAATGGGGTGCTTGGGTACGCGAGCGAATTTGGCGGGAAGTCGGCGTACCGGTGGCCATTGGCATCGCCCCGACTAAAACTCTAGCTAAGTTATCTAGTGAAAGAGCAAAAAAGGATGCTGAGCTAGAAGGCGTGTTGGACCTTACTGGTCTTTCGCATAAAGAATTAGCGGCTTATCGTACTTGGTTGCCGGTAGAGGAGGTCTGGGGCATCGGCCGCCGTTTGACGCCTAAAATGCGGGCCTTGGGCATCATTAACGCCGAAGGCCTGGCTAAAATGCGCCCGGAATTTGCCAAGCAGCTGATGGGCATCCGCGGTGCCCAGCTGGTGGCTGAATTAAACGGCGTTTCTTGCTTCCCGCTGGAGTTAGAAGACCAGCTGCCTAAAAGTATTGCCCGGACTCGGACTTTTGGGCAAGACACTGGCCAGCTTGGCGTTGTGGAGGCCGCTTTGGTATCTTTTACGGCCCAAGCCGCCTACAAACTACGAGTTTCAGGCCAGGCAACCCACCGAGCTGGCTTTTTTATAACAACCGACCGCCACAAGCCGCCGTACCGCAGCTGGAGTAGGGAGGTGCAGTTTGAAGTACCAACGGCTGATAGCAGTCTAATTGCCAGCCAGCTTCTGAAACTTTTAGCGGAGGTAACCAGGGAAATATATGATAAAAACATCCTTTATCACAGAGCGGGGGTCTGGATGCAAGACTTCGTGCCCGATAACTTATTGCAAACCGATTTGCTAGGGCAGGTGGATACTGCTAACTATACTAAATCTAAATCCCGTATGGCCACCTTAGACGCTATCAACAGCCGGTTTGGCAAACACACCGTCTATTTTGCTGCCGAAGATCTAGGGACGGCCTGGGAGCCCAAGCACGAGCTCCGCAGCCCACGCTACGTATCTAGTTGGCAGGAGCTGCCGGTTGTCAAAATATCCACTTCTTGAATGTTAGAAATCTCACAGTTCCAATTACCACAGACTGGTATCTTTATGCCAAACCATTAAAAAACCAAAAAGGAAAATGAATGGCTAGACTGCCAACGCCAGGCGGGGACAGCGGCAATTGGGGTGAGATTCTTAATGAGTTTATGCTTCAGTCTCACAACTCAGACGGTAGCCTTAAAGCCAGCGCCGTTTCAGCTAGTGGTGCTGAGCAAACTTCGTCCAAAGGCCAGGCCAATGGCTATGCCGGCTTAGACGCTACCGCCAAAGTTCCTACACTAAACTTAGGTGGCAGTGGGGCAGACAACACCAAGTTCTTACGCGGCGATCAGACTTGGGCAACAATCAGCTCGGCGCCTCCGGCTGATGCCACGACCAGCTCTAAGGGCATTATTCAGCTTGACGGCGATTTAGCCGGAACAGCCGCCAGCCCAACGGTTCAAGGTCTGCAAGGTAATATTGTTGCCACGACAAGCCCTAGCGGTGGCCAAGTCTTAACCTGGAATAATACAACCACTAAATGGACGCCGACAGCCTTGCCAGACGCTGCCAGCGGCACTAAAGGTGTGCTGCAACTTACCGGTGACCTAGGCGGCACAGCCGCCAGCCCTACGGTACCTGGGTTAGCATCCAAACAGGCAAGCGATGCGACTCTGACCGCTCTAGCTGCCCTAGATTCTACTGCTGGCATAGTAGTAGAGACTGCAGCTGATACCTTTACCAAGCGCACACTAACAGCTGGTTCTAGCAAAATAACTGTCTCAAACGGAACAGGAGCCAGTGGTAACCCAACAATAGATGTTGCAGAAGCTAACTTTACTGGTATACCAGAAAGCGCTGTTACCAACCTAACTTCAGACCTTGCCTCAAAACTAGGTGTTAGTCAGACCGTCGAGGACCGCACCGACGTTGCCTATACGCTTGTTGCTGGTGATGCGACTAAACTACTGCGATTTGACAATGTGTCAGCGCAGACTCTCACCGTACCGCCAAACGCGTCGGTCGGATTTGCAATTGGGACAAGGATAGATTTTGTACAAGTCAACACTGGCATGCTTACTGTGGCTGCTGGTGTTGGAGTAACGGTTAGTTCAGCCTCGGGCCTAGTTATGCCTCGCCAATGGTCCATAGCTAGGCTAGTAAAAACTGCTTCGGATAGCTGGCTGTTAGAAGCTGACAATGGGGTTTCCGGTGTTGAGATAGGCTACGCTGAGCGGACAACCAGTGACACCACTACCAACACTGTTCTGGCTAGCGCCACTAGCAACAAGATATCCGGCTTGTCAGTGACGGTCACCGGCACCGGCCGACCAGTAGAGATCGAATTCTTCTGCCCGCTTTGTTATCACAGCTCAACTGCCGCCAAATTCGTTGGTGCCGCAATACTGATTAACGGTTCAGAAACTGGCGCTCAGCTAGGAACGGTTGATTCAGCTACTACAGGAGCTGGCCGGACATTAATTGTTCGCCGCCGGATTGTCCTGACCAGCGGTTCGTCTTATACGTTTGAGGTCGGCAAGTGGATTGAGTCTGCCGGCACAGGCAACTATCTGGTTGGTGCCGACTTTCCTATGCATTTGTCGGTGGTTAGCCGGTGAGAGCCTCTGTTGGGCAGGGACGCTATGTTGCCAGCGAGTGGGACGTCAATGCTGGTTCGATTAAAGTTTGGGCAAACCCCAGCCTATTGCCGGGTGTCTTAGTTTTCCACGGCGCCGGCGGCACGGCTTTTAACTCAATGGATTCCTCGACCGCGGGCCAATTACAAATTTTCCAAAGATTAAGCGAAGTTTACCCAACGGTCTCCGCCGATTGGGGGGGTGCCAGCAACTGGGGCAATGACACGGCAATCTCCCGGGTCACTAGCGGCCAAACTTATATCCAAGGCTCTACCGCCTCGTGCCGCGCCAAATCTGGCAAGGTAATGTTGGTTGGTTTGTCTATGGGTTTTACGACAGCTTGCAATTGGGCTCGCGCTAACCTCAGCCAGGTTGCCTGTATTGTTGGCATTATCCCGGCTAACGATGTCAACGACATGGTCACAAACAACCGCGGCGGCACAGCAGCCGGCATCAACGCCGCCTACGGCGGCACTTACTCAGAATCAACTGACGGCCCAACGCATAACCCAACCAATTATGCTGCCAGTCTAAACGTACCTATAAAACTTTGGTATTCCGATAGCGATACGGTGGTTGTGCCATCAACCGTCACCAACTTTGTGGCTCACGCGCCAAATGCCTCGGCTGTAGATGTTGGTTCCCAAGGCCATTCCGAGGCCACAATGCTTTCAGTTAATATGAATGATGTGCTGAGTTTTATAGCTGCCAGCCTTTAGCTAGGAGCTCGACTGTATCTGTTAATTGTGGTAAGATTCGCAAGTCGACGGTCCCGTCGTCTAGTGGTTTAGGACATCAGGTTCTCATCCTGAAGATCGCGGGTTCGAATCCCGCCGGGATCACCACGTAAATGCCCGAGTCTTATGCTCGGGCTTTTACGTGCAGTTTCCTTGTGAGATATTCGAAACCGATAGCCCGAAGGGCGGGTTCGTGCGATTCGCGTAACACAGGAGTTTACTCCGAGTAACGTAAGAATCGCTATAGTCGGGCGCGGTAGCCCCGACGCTATCCCGCCGGGATCACCAGTAAATCTCAGTCAGACTGAGATTTTTTATTTGCATCTCCTTGCAAAACAGGGGCAAACCGCCCATAATTAAAACAACGCTTATGGATATGACAACAGAGGTACAGCCGCACGTGCATGTGGGAATGAATATGACCTTGTTCCACCTGGAACTAGTGGTTGGTACGGCCACGGTCGTTACTATTATATTGAACTTAATCTTTTGGATAATTCGACGGCGCTACAACACTAAAATTGCCAACACAATCAGCAACAACCTTAAGCTCAGTACTAGCTTGGAAGACGAACGGGCAAAATCCAACATCATAATTAACACCATTGAAGACGGTGTTATCAGATCGGA
>CAZYVW010000035.1:0-7368 GCA_964651645.1 uncultured Candidatus Saccharibacteria bacterium | reverse complement strand
AAAAGCTATGAACCATGCGGTTATCAAAAATGTGTAACTTGCCTTCCCACTCACCATCGTCACCGTATGTTTCACCGTACTTAACTATGCCGCCGTCAATTTGGTAGACGTCCTTAAAGCCGCGGTTTTTCATAAGAACACTCAAAACCTCGCAGCGGATGCCACCCGTACAATAAGTTACAACAGGCTTGTCTTTAATGTCGTCATATTTGGGGCCTTCCAGTTCTTTCTTAAAATCGCGGGTGTTTTTGGTATCTGGAATAACGGCATCTTTAAACCGGCCAATCTCGGCCTCGTATTTGTTACGGCCGTCAAAAAATATTACCTCATCGCCTTTTTCTTCCAAAAGTTTATGTAGCGCCGCCGGCTTCAAATGTTTGCCGCCGCCAATTACACCATGTTCATTAACTTGCAGCTCATCACCAGCGTTAAATGTAACGATTTCATCGCGGACTTTTACGCTAAGTCTGGGGAAATCGCCAGCCGAGCCATCACTCCACTTAAACGGCGTGCCTTTAAACAAGCTGTGAGCCTTCATTTCCCGCGTGTAGTATTTAAGGTTTTTAAGTTCGCCGCCCAGGGTGCCATTAATACCGTGCTGGCTGATAATAATCCGGCCTTTTAACCCCAGCTTTTCACACAAAGCCCTTTGCCAATACATGACGGTCTCGGTATCACTAACCGGTATAAATTTGTAGAACAGAATCACCTTTTCCATGTTGCCCCATTTTAACAGAAATTAGCCTCTTATTGACAGGGGTGATATAATCGTAAGAATTACAAATTTAACGGAGGCGGCCTACAATGTTTACTTTACAAACTACTGCTACTGATGCTTGCGCCTTCGTGGTGCAGTCTCGATAGCACCTTTAAACAAAACCTAACAAAAAATTACTAAACGCGCAGTCCCAAAGGATACTGCCGCTATGAAAAATCGATCAACCACCAAGAAAACCTTGCAGCTTTATTGGCAGCATTCACTACAACACCGCCGTTTACTAACGTGGCTTATTGTTCTGATGCCAATAATTCAGTTTATTGATGACTTTATTAGTCCTTATTTAATTAGCCAGATTATGAATAAATTGGCCAAAGCCACTGGGCCAATTGACCTGCATGTCTTTATGCGTCCGCTGTTGATTGTCCTTATTTTAGAGCTGAGTGTTAACTTCCTGTGGCGGCCTTACGTTAAGCTAGTTTGGACATTTGAAGAAAAAGTAATGTCTGACCTGTATAACACTTCCTTCGCCCATCTTATGAAAATGGGCTATAGGTTTTACAGTAACCGCTTTGCCGGTTCCTTAGTTAGCCAAGTCAATAAACTATCTGGTTCCTTTGAGCGACTTTCAGATACCCTAATTTGGAATGTCTATAAGTTAATCATTGCCTTTGTCTTCACGGTTGTACTGTTGGCTAAACCGGCACCACTGTATGTATTGGTATTGGTTAGCTTCTCGCTAATTTATTTGGTGCTGCTACTTAAAATAAAACGTACCGAGCGGCCCTTTAACGAACGCTGGGCAGCCGCAGAAACCCGGCGTACCGGCCAGCTAGCAGACAGCATTAGTAATATCATGGCTGTTAAAGCCTTTGCCCATGAGGATATTGAGAAGAAACTTTTTGCTGGCGCTGTAGACAGAGTTTATGACAGTTCTATGGCAACTATGCGCAAGGTGCTCCGTAACGAAAAGTTCACCACTACCGCTCAGCGGTCTATCAATGCTGGAGCAATTCTAAGTGCCCTCTATCTTGCTAGTAAGCTGCAAATACCGGTTGGTACTATCTACCTAGTGCTGGTTTACACCCTGGCAATAATCCGCCGTTTGTGGGACTTCAACAATACTCTGCGTAACATTAACCGGGTGTTTGGCGATGCCTATGACATGACCGAGATTCTTAGCATAGAACCTGAGATCCAAGACGCTCCTGGCACAAACCCTTTGCAAACTAATAAAGGTGAGATTAGTTTTGACAGTGTTACTTTTGCCTACCCTGAAAAAATAGATACACCGCTATTTAATAACTTGAACATGCATATTAATCCTGGCGAGAAAGTTGGTTTGGTTGGGCACTCTGGTGGTGGTAAAACAACCATTACACAGCTAATCTTGCGGTTTATGGATGTTCAACAAGGTAGCATTGAAATTGACAGCCAAAATATATCCAGCGTAACCCAAGACAGCTTACGTAAAGCCATTGCTTACGTACCGCAAGAGCCACTGATGTTCCATCGTAGTATTGCCGATAACATCCGTTATGGTAACAGCGATGCTAGTGATAAAGCAGTTAAGGCGGCTGCTAAAATGGCGCATGCTCACGAATTTATTGAGCAGCTAGCCGAAGGTTATGAGACTTTGGTTGGTGAACGCGGCGTTAAGCTTTCTGGCGGCCAGCGTCAAAGGATAGCCATTGCCCGCGCCATGCTAAAGAACGCGCCAATTCTGGTGTTGGATGAAGCTACTAGCGCCTTGGATTCCGAATCTGAGGTCTTAATTCAAGATGCTCTTTGGAAACTGATGGAAGGCCGCACGGCGATTGTGATTGCTCACCGATTAAGCACTATCCAAAAGATGGACCGTATCTTAGTAATGGACGACGGCAAAATAGTTGAGGAAGGTACACACAAGGAACTTGTTGCCAAGGCCGGCGTCTACGCCAGCTTGTGGGCACACCAAAGTGGTGGATTCATCGAAGAATAGTAATAAAGGTTTTCTACTCTTTGGGTTTGTCGTCGGCAGAGGCTTCTGCGGCCTCGCCTTCAGCTGGCTCTTCACCAGCTTCTGTGGCTGGGGCTTCGGCTTCGCCTTCTTCTTCACCTTCAGTAGCAATCTTGTCAGCTGCTAGTTCTGCAGCGGCGGCGTCAGCTTCAGCAACTTGGTCTTTAGGCATTTCAACGTGAGCTATAACTTGGTCTGGTTCGGTAACTAGGGTTACGCCTTCTGGCAATTTAATGTCAGAGACGTGCAAGCGGTCACCAACTTCGCTTAGGCCTTCGGCTTTAACTGTCAGTTCATCGGGCAAATTCTTAGGTAGTGCAGAAATTAGCACGGTTTCTAGTTGAGTAATAACCATCAAGCTAGCGCGCTCGGCTGGGATGTCACCATCAATGCGAACTGGCACTTCGGCTTCCACTTCTTCATCCTGGCGAATGGCGTTAAAAACCACGTGGCGTAGTTGGTGTTTTTTAGGTTCAAAGTCTGTGTCCTTAATAATTGTTAGTTGTTGCTTGCCGCCAACATTAACAGATACCGGATGATGTTTGCCGGCTTGTTTGTAAACTTTCATAAGGTCCACATAAGGCACCATGACGTGCGTAGAGGCCTCGCCATGATTGTGAATAACAGCTGGTACTAGCCCGTCTTTGCGCAGGTGTTTAACAGCCTTGCCGGTAACGGTTCGGTCTTGCACTTCCAATAGAATCTCGTCTGACGACATTGTGGAAAACTAGCTCCTTAAATTTGCTAGATGTAATTATAACAGATGATATCCCTGGACGGAAGGGGTATAAACAGTTAAGCTATTGTCTATATGTTTGACGTCACACACATGATTGAGAGCGGTGGCCTGCTTTTAATCACTTTTATTATTTTTGCAGAGTCAGGTCTGTTGGCCGGTTTTTTCCTACCTGGCGATACTTTACTGTTCACAGCCGGGTTCTTCGCTGCCCAAGGCAAACTGTCTTTGCCACTATTAATTATCTTAGTTTTATTGGCAGCAATCGCCGGCTACGAAACTGGTTATCAGATTGGCAAGCGCTACGGTAAAAGATTGTTTAGAAAAAAGGATGGCTTGATTTTCCGTCAAGAATATCTGGAGCGCTCTGCCAAATTTTATGAGAAACATGGCGGCAAGACCATTATGCTATCGCGCTTTGTGCCAGTGGTGCGTACTTTTGCGCCAATTGTGGCCGGGATTGGTGATATGCCCAGGAAACGCTTTAGCCTGTTTAATGTCGCTGGCGGCACCATTTGGACAGTCGGAGTAGTCTTACTGGGTCACTGGCTGGGCAGTAAGATTCCAAACATTGACCGCTATCTATTACCTGTAATTTTGTTTGCCATGGCGATTAGCTTTGCCCCAACCATTTGGCATTTATTAAAAAACGAAAAGCTCCGAGAAAAGCTCCTAAGAAAATCTAAATAGGGTAGCCTATCATTTCAGTAATGGCTTTTGCTGCAACCGTGTCTTCGTGTATCCAACGCTCTGGGTCATATTTACACAGCAAATCGTCCCTAATACGCGTTGCGGCAATGATGTCTTCTTCCCTAACGCCTATGTAAGGCTCTATGTCTAATAGGGCTACGCTGGAGATACCGTATAGAATTTTCCTACGATCCTCATCGGATGCTGATCGAGCTTCCTCTTTGAGTTTGTCTTGTAACCAATTAGAGTTTTGTTTGAAAAGCTCCAGGAAGTCATCTAAGTTCGCCATAGGTTATAGCATCCTTTTCAGAAATTGTCCCGTGTAGGACTTTGTATTCTTAGCTACTTGCTCTGGCGTGCCCTCGGCGATTATTTGGCCGCCGGCTTCGCCACCTTCTGGGCCCATATCTATTACATGATCGGCGGATTTTATAACGTCTAAGTTGTGTTCAATAATCACCATGCTGTTGCCAGCCTCAACCAGAGCGTGAAGTACTTGTAACAACTTCTCAACATCTGCCATATGGAGCCCTGTAGTTGGCTCGTCCAAAATATAAAGTGTTCGCCCAGTTGGCCGGCGCGATAGTTCACTGGCCAGTTTGACGCGCTGGGCCTCGCCACCGGACAAGGTTGTTGCTGGCTGGCCAAGAGCAATGTAGCCCAAGCCGACATCGACAATTGTTTGAAGCTTGCGGGCAACCCCGGGAATGTTTTCAAAAAACTCTAAGGCTTGCTCGCAGGTCATGGCCAGGATGTCGCTGATTGTCTTGCCCTTGTAATGGATCTCTAGGGCTTCGCGGTTATACCGCTGACCGTGACAAACCTCGCACGACACGTAAACGTCTGGCAAAAAATGCATTTCTATTTTGATAATCCCGTCGCCAGAGCAGTTCTCGCACCGGCCGCCTTTAACGTTAAAACTAAACCGGCCAGGTCCATAACCACGCAGTTTGGCCTCCGGCACACTAGCAAATAACTCGCGAATTGGCGTAAACAAGCCAGTGTAAGTTGCCGGGTTACTACGAGGCGTGCGGCCAATTGGCGACTGGTCAATAATAATTGCTTTGTCCAAGTGTTCAATGCCTTCAATATCATCGTGCTTGCCCGCTACGGTATTAGCCCTATGCAGCCGGGCTTGCAGTTCCTTGGCTAGGATGTCGTTTATAAGCGATGATTTACCAGAACCCGACACGCCACTAACTACAACCAGTACGCCTAAAGGAATGGTGGCACTGATGTTTTTTAGGTTATTTTCTTTGGCACCCTTAACAACTAAGGCTTTGCCATTTCCCTTGCGGCGTTTGGTTGGCACCGCAATAGTCTTTTTGCCGCTTAAATATTGGCCGGTGATACTTTTTGGAGTTTTTGCCACATGTTCGGGTGAGCCGCTGGCCACAACTTCGCCGCCATGGATACCGGCGCCTGGGCCGATGTCTAACAAAAAGTCTGCTGTGCGGATGGTTTCTTCATCGTGCTCCACTACAATCACACTGTTGCCGAGGTCACGCAAGCGTTTAAGGGTAGCGATAAGCCGATTGTTGTCGCGCTGGTGCAGACCAATGCTGGGTTCATCCAAAACGTATAAAACGCCTTGCAGGCCAGAACCAATTTGGGTAGCCAAGCGGATGCGCTGGGCCTCGCCGCCGGACAATGTCACAGCGCTGCGCGCCAAACTAAGGTAATTAAGCCCAACGTCTTGCATAAACGTTAGGCGAGCCCGGATTTCTTTAAATATCTGTTTGGCAATATGGCTTTCTTTAGCATTGAGTTTAAGCGAGTCAAACAATTCAAGGGCATCGTCAATTGATAACTCGCAAATATCCATAATTGATTTGCCAGCCACAGTCACAGCTAAAATTTCTGGCTTTAAACGCCGGCCGTTACAGGCGTGGCAAGGCCGCTCTAACATAAAGCGTTCAATATCGCGGCGCATAAAGTCACTTTCTGTTTCGCGGTGGCGGCGTTCAAGGTTGGGTATAACACCTTCATAAGTTGTCTCAAATGACCGACCGAGGCCTAAGGACACCCGGTATTTTTGCGTGCCAGTACCGTAGAGCAAAATATTAATTTGTTCTTTGGTTAGTTCACTGGTTGGCTGGTGGATTGTAAAACCATGAGCCTCGCCCACGGCTTGGATCTTTTTGGTATACCAAGCGTCAGTATTGATACGATTGAAAGGCCGGATGGCTCCCTCGGCAATGGTTAACCGACCATTAGGGATCACTAGCTCTGGGTCAACTTCTAACCGCGAGCCAAGTCCGGTACAAACTGGGCAAGCGCCATGCGGACTGTTAAAACTAAACGTCCGCGGCTCAAGCTCTGGAATGGCCACATCGGGGTGATCAATACAGGCATACATCAACGAGTATTGGGACTCTTCTTTATTATCAGCGTTAAGTACTATTACTTTTCCATCGGCAATTTCCAGGGCCTGTTCTACCGACTGTGATAAACGGCCATGGCTAGCCTCATCATTAACCAGCCGGTCTACAACTATTTCGATTTTGTGTTTGTAGTTTTTATCAAGTTCTGGGAATTCATCCAGGGCATAAACCACTCCGTCTACCCTGACGCGTGCAAATCCGGCCCGAGTATATTGTTCTGGGATGTGTTCAAAGGCGCCTTTCTTGTCCATTACTACCGGCGCTAGAATCATAAGTTTGGCTTTAGTTGGCAAGCCGGCAATTTGGTCGACAATATTAACACTGGTTTGGCGAGTTACTGGCTTGCCACAGACTGGGCAGTGCGGAATGCCAATCCTGGCAAACAGTAGACGCAAGTAATCATAGATTTCCGTAACTGTCGCAACCGTACTACGCGGGTTTCGTGATGTAGACTTTTGGTCAATAGAAATTGCCGGGGAAAGACCATCAATTTGGTCAACATCCGGCTTTTCCATGAGCCCTAAAAACTGGCGAGCATAGGAACTTAAAGACTCAACGTAACGGCGTTGGCCTTCGGCATAAATAGTGTCAAAGGCTAATGATGATTTGCCAGAACCCGACAACCCGGTAATAACTACCAGCTTTTCGCGCGGTATTTCCACGCTAATGTCTTTTAGGTTGTGCTCGCGCGCACCTTGAACTTTAATAAATCCACTCATAGGACACTTCCCTCGTCTCTAATAATTTCTGCTTCATGGGCGCGCGATAGGGATCGGTGATGCAGAAGATATGTTAGCGGGTTTAGTAACCTACGATTAGTGGTTTTATAACGTTCAATTAG
>CAZYVW010000034.1:0-7498 GCA_964651645.1 uncultured Candidatus Saccharibacteria bacterium | reverse complement strand
CTCCGGGTAAAGCGCTCATTAGCAAAAAGCCAACCAAAAAAGAAAGCGCCTAGAACTATCCCAGCGTATTGAAGTGAGAGGCTAATGCCTACGCCGGCATGCAAAATGGCGTAATAAAGTGGACCCCAGGTAAACAATGCAGCAATCGTCATGCCAGCTAAATAGGGCCAGTTTTTCTTTAAATTAAGTGGCTCTAGCTTTTGATATACGATTGCAATTGGTAATAGTAAAAGGAGGACTAAAACACTCCGTAAAGCTGAGGCCATGTAGCCTTGGAAAAAGTTGCCCATCAACTTCGTCCATATGCCGTAACTCGCATAGAAGAACGACGAAAGCACCACCAAACTAGCGCCAACCGGAGCTTTTGACCTATTTTTCAATATATACTCCTTTTACTTGGCCAATAGTTTTAGCACCGCTACGTTTTGCATGGGGGTACCACTCGAGCGATAAATTGTATACCCCTTCGAAGTATCTATTTTTTTATTTCCGCCCAAAAGATCAACCATAAAAATAGCTTGCTCTTTATCAACTTTACTGTTCTCAACAGCCCGCTTTAACTCTTTAGCATCTGTTAATGTTCGTTCCCAGTCGCAAACTATATTTGCCTTAGAGGAATCGAAAAATTCATCATCAACTTCGCCTTTATCAATAGCATCAGCATAAGTAGTAATGATTACGCCTGGCTTTAGTTTGGCTTGTAAGTCATTAGTTAGCACAGGAGAGTGCGAATTTGTATGACAAAATATATAAGCATACTCAGAAAGTTTTTTTAGGTCGCCCGGGTTTATATTAACTTTTATAGATTCACCTAGTGAAGTTATCTCACTAAGATCCCCGCTGGCATTTATGCAGTCTACAGACATCAAATCACTAAAGCATTCTTTTAGTGTTGATAGGCTTGCCCGAGCCACTTTTCCAGAACCTAGATATAACACTTTTCCAGATAAAGTCTGTACTCCCATGGCATTAAGTAAGAGACTATCCATGACACCAGTGCGTTTCTTTACATAGTCGGTAAAGTCGATGTTGAGTATTACTTTACCGTTCTCAAAAACTAATGCCTGATCAGGCGATTTTTTAGAAATAGGGTCGTAGGGACTTACCGTGTGATAAAACCGAGGTGGGTTAGTGCCCCTAGGCTCAAAGATAAAAAAATTGTAAAAATCTCCGGCATACTTTCCTTCAACTTCAAATTCTGGAATGTATTTATCGAATTTATATTTTTCATGGTCTTTAAAAGTTTGTTTAATGCTTTCCAGCAATTCTTGGGTACTAATCATAACGCCTCTCATTCTAGAGTCTATTGTAATGCAAGTTATAAGTTAGAGTGTGATTTAGTCGTACTTGCCAAGAGCATGATTTAAAATCAGTTGTGCTGCCTCAGGCGTTTCGCCCTCAACAGGATAGTTCAAACTGATAGTCACACGTCGAGCCTCAGGGTCTTTCAGTTCTTCAGTGTAGTGCGGGTAAAAACGACCTTTTGAAAAGCAAACTAAAGTACCTGGTTTATGAACGATATAAAGCGGATCTTTTTCGATGTCTTCAACTGTTTTGGCATCCTTTTTATTGCTAATGACTAACCTCCCGCCTTGGTCACCAGAGCTTGGTGCATCAAGTACGAGTACTCCTGTATATCTTTGGTCGACATGGGCTTCATAGCGATAATTAATGCCTGTACTAGGATCAGGAAATGTATGAGCAACAGCCTCAAGAGCAAAAAGCGGATCTTCGTAACTATGCAGTGGCTCCAAACCTGCCGGCAATGCAGCTTGCATCATCTGCTTAAATGCTCCTTTGTATAATTCCCACAAGCCGGGCACAATTGCATCGAGTTTACCGCCCTCTAAAGTGATTAGCCCAAACTGGCTTTGGGGATTAGCCTCACGTACGGTGTAATGCTCACCATTTCTAACAGCCAGGTCACCTTCACCTAGTATTGCTTGGCAACTGGCTTCTTGCCAGTTTTCACCCACTTGAGCTTCTAAAAGAGAGGTCACATCAAAACGTACAGCAAGAGCTTCACCTTGTGGATTGCTCATTACTTCAGGGCTATAACTTTCTAATTCAGGTCCAATAAAGATGTCTGACATATAGATTTATTATAACATATTAATTGATTATTTCTAATCAATTAATATTCGCTATTCGTTTACAATAAATCCATGAATTACGCTGACTTTTGGGATGAATTGCATGAGACCAAGTACAAACCGTCTGACTGGGTCAATAAGCCTTCCCTCTTTGCGCAATGGGCCATACAGTATTTTCCGAAGAGTGGTTCTGTTCTCGAGCTAGGAGCGGGTCAGGCTCAGGATAGCCACTACTTTGCCGAAAAAGGTTTTACCGCCACGGCCACTGACTTTTCGCCGCATGCTTTAGAATTGGCCAAACAAAAGTATCCCTCTGGCATTACTTTTCAACAACTAGACTTAAGTCAGCCTCTGCCGTTTGGCGATGAACTGTTTGATGTTGTCTATGCTCATTTATCCCTGCACTATTTTGATACGCCAACCACTGAAAAAGTATTTGCCGAAGTTCGCCGTGTGCTCAAACCAGGAGGCCTACTCGCTGCGCTGTTCAACTCGACCAGCGACCCAGAATCCCAAGAAGGTGAAGTCATTGAAGAGCCAGATTATCGCCATGTGGCTAATTTAGATAAGCGCTTCTTTAGCCCTGAAACGGCTCGCCGCTTTGCCAAAGATTTTGAAATTGTGGTGGCCGATAACCAAGGCACAACCTACAAAGATGAAGCCAAAGGCGTGCATAATTTAATACGTTTAGTAGCTAGAAAAAGTTAGGCTTCAACTTCTTTAAAGTAGTATTCCCAGGCTGGCAGCTGGAGTGTAAAGAATTTTTCTGGGCTTTGCTCAAACCACTGTTTCACTTCGGATGCATCAACCCAATGCACATCTTTTGATTCGGTCTCTTGAGACATGGGTTCACCATCTTCTACCGCGCAGCGAAAGATAAAGCCAACCCAAGGTAGACCGTCACGTAGCTGCTGCACGCAGCAAAACGGCCGAAAGCCAATCGAGGCATCGCTTTTTTGAGGTGAATAGGTATCCGTTTGAGAGTCATCGATAACCTGTTTAATGGTAAGTCCTGTTTCTTCTTTGATCTCGCGGGCAATTGCGTCGTAGGCATTCTCAAACGGTTTATCCATCCGGCCTGCCGCAAATTCAAAAGTGCCTACATACTGTGGGGCATTTTGGTTGATGCGTGTTTGCAATAACAGTTGTAGTTGGCCATTATGGTGTCGTTCAATAATGGCGCCAACAAACGGTATACAAGAAGCATACGCCATAGCTAGTTAACCGCGAGGGATTGCAGGATAGTTTTAACCTGCTTGAGAGCCGTGTTGGTGTCCCAACTGCCGGCGGCGACGCCGGTGGTTTTGGCATTGGCACACTGACTGGTATCACACTTGGTAAAATTCACGCCAACGAGTGGATCAAGCGGTGCAAAGCTGTCTTTGGTGATGGCTTGGCCAAGTTGGTAGCCATTGTCGCCAGTGATGTAAATAGCATCGATGGCCGTGGACGGCGACGTTGAATTAGCAAAGTGTAAGAAACTTATGTAGGTACTGCCGCGTTGGTTGGACGTTGGTTTGGTGTAGGCAATTTTTTCGGACTCTTTGACAGCTACCGCACTGCCAGCGCTGAAGCCAGCCACGGCAGTGCCCTTGGACTGAACGGTCAGCTGTACCTTGCCAGTCATACTTTGATTATTGCCGTCAGTTAGCTTAACGGCCGGCGAGGTCACTGACAGTAACTTACCGTCGGTAGTTTCGTTGGTTGCCCAGTCGGCTGGATAATCAAGCGCTAGATTGAAGTTCGTTGAATCAAAATGCTTTACTTGGCTTGTGGCCGGCGCATCGGTAGGCGTGGAAGTAGCTGGCGTATTGGAGGCAGCTGGCTGCTTGGGGTGCTTGTATAGCCAATAAATTGCTCCACCGGCACCAGCCAGTAGCACGAGAATTACCAGAAAGATAACTAGACCGCGGCGGCGGCGCTTGCGAAATTGCTGGTAGGGCTGACTCTGTGGAACGACCTGCTCAGCATGAGCCGGTGCAATTTGAGCGTTAGATTCAGATGGTGCGGATGCAGTCTCTGGTGCGCTGTCAGTTTCGGGAGTTGGAGCTTCTTGGTCTGCCATAACTTTTAGTATACTCAGCTATTTACTAGATGCCACCATAGCCACCACCGTAACCGTAGTAAGAGCGCTGGGGTTTGTGGTAATCGCTGACCTTTAGCGCGGTGCCACCGGCACTCGGCATAATGTAGAGTTCGCTGCTGTTTTTGGATACAAACAAGTAATCATTAGAGTACCAACCGTAAGGGCTATACTCGCTCAGCGTGGCAATTTGCTTACCTTGTTTGCCGTCCTGGTCCCCAATAAACAGGGTGTTCTTGCCGTCGCGTGATTCGGCCCAGAAGGTTTGTTGCCCATCTGGTGATAGCAAATATGTCGGGTAGTTATTATTGTAGAAATCTTCACTCTTTAGGTCCGTGGCGGTGCTGACTTGCCCATCCTCATACTTGTAGTAATTGTTATCATAGTCAGCCTTGTAGTAAATGCCGTTCAGCTCGTAGATTCGTGACTGAATAAAAATAGATGAAGCTTGAGTGCCATTGGGCAGCCCAAAGCTTTTGAGTGTTGTCTTGTGTGAACCATCGGCTTGGACACTAATAATTTTAGACGTTTTATCGGCCAGTTTGGCGCTACTGCCGTAGTAGGATGTCCAGGCTTTGGTATAGATGATCGAATCAGTCAGGCTATAGGCATCGCTAATAGTTTCGTGGGCATAGTCTGTGTCGCTACTACCTTCCGCGGTCGTTTCATCGAGCGTGGTGACCTTGGCAGCATCGGCGCTATAACTTTTGAGGGCTCCAGCTTTTGGCTCCCAGTTTTTGACGTCGTTACGGCCAACTAGGTAAATGAAACGGTGACCTTGCCAGCCAGTCAAGGTAAAGTTAACGTTGCCTTCATCCATGGTGGTTAATTTGTCGGAGGAGGTATCGATGAGATAGAGCTTGGCTTGATCGCTGTCGCGGCGTGATTGCAAAGCTAGGAACTTCCAATCGCGAGAGGCAAGCAGCACCGTGTTGGTGTCTTCTTCTTTGCCAGTACCGGCAAGGACCGTTTGGCGGTTTTGACCATCCAGATCGGTTTTGATGACGTCTATTTTGCCGCTGAGTTTAGAGAGGAAATAGACCTTGCCCGCCGGCGTGACGCTAAAGGTGTTGGCTTTATCCTCAGATTCAGTGACTTTGATGGTAACGTCTTGGCTGTTGTAGCCATCGCCGCTAATTGTGGCCTTCACGCTGTCCTTATCCGCCGGTAACACAATGACTGCCTTGCCATCTTTATCGGATCGTACCTGCGTATCAGAAGCTTTGACTAAGACGTTTTCAACAGCCTTGGTGCTAATTTTGTTGGTAACCGTAATCGGCACTTGCCGACCGGTGGCCACCAGCTGAAAACTAAAACCGGCTGGTTTACCTAGTGGCACCAGCACCACTTGTGAAGCATCTTTGTAATACTTTTTAGTAATGCTCACTGAGCGTTTACCGACCGGTACACCACTCACGTGGGCTTGCCCTTTTTTGTCGGTTGTAGCCGAAGCACTGCCAACTTTAACACTCGCCTCAGTGATAGGCTTGCTGGTTTTGCTGTCGGTAAACGTCACGTCAAAGCTCTGCTTCCAAACCAATGCCAGCACTTTGTAGCGCGTAAATGGGAGACCGAGAATAATTGCCAGCAGCACCACAATAACAGCCGGAATGGTGAATCGTTTTTTGTGTAGCCAGCGCTGCCACCATTTTTGAGGCTTGGCGGCTGGCGGCTGTTCGTTTACCGGGCTACCATCGGCCGGCAGCTCGGTATTATTGGTGTCAGCCGCCGGTGCGGGGTCTTCGGGTGTCTCTACAGGGGCAGTTTCGGCCTCTGGTGACTCTGGAGTTTCTGGAGATTGTTCGGCTTGGGGCTCTACGGGTTCATCGTCTGGCATAATGGTTATCCTTAGCGATTATTGTACGGTGCCCATAGCACTTTTACCATCAGCAATTTAGCCTAAGGGGCCAGCCGGTTGATGTCCCGCGGAAAGAGCGTGGCTTCTTTGACGTTGCCAAGCCCAATTGTTTTCTCCACCAGGCGGTCAATGCCATAGCCGCAGCCGCCGTGCTGGGGTAGACCGGCTTTCATGGCTTCTAGGAAGAACTTATAGGTTGGGTTATTGACATCCAAACCTGCCTTTTTCATTTGTTCAAGCAGCTTATCGTAATGGTATTCGCGCAGTGGACAGGTAGCAATTTCGAGACCGCGGAACAGCAAGTCCCCCCACAGCACAGTCTTGGGATCATCGGGGTCGACTTGGTGATAAAACTTCATGGCTTCAATTGGAAAATGCGTGGCAAAAACTAAATCACTGCCAAGGTTCTTTTTGGCATAGTCACTTATCCACTTTTCCTCGTCGGGTATGAGATCTTTTTCATCACGAGTGTCAGTATTATTGGCCTTGCTGTAGAGATCGTGAATCTCAGCCACGGTAATTTTGGGTACTTTATCGCTCAGAACCAGCTGTGGCGCATTGAGCGATTTAAGATCCTCGGCGTGTTGCTCATAAACTTTACGCAGAGCGTACATCGTCATGTCGCCAACCATATCGAGCACCTCATCATGGTTTTTGACAAAGCCCATCTCAATATCCAGCATGTAGACTTCGCTCATGTGCCGAGTGGTCGCACTAGGTTCGGCGCGGAAGGCCGGTGCAATCTCAAACACTCGTTCAAAGGCACCGACGAGGGCTTGCTTAAACAGCTGCGGACTTTGGGCCAGCGTTGCTTCTTGTCCAAAGTAGTCCAGCTTAAAGACTTCGGCCCCACCTTCAGCCGCGGCGCCGAGTAATTTGGGAGTATTGATTTCTATAAATTCGTGATCGGTTAAGAATTCTCGGAGGTACCGCAGCAGGCTAGCTCGAATTTTAAAAATCTTCTGCTCTTGTAGATTACGCAAACCGATATGCCGATAGTCAAACAGGGTGTCGAGATTTTCTGATTTATGACTGAGCGGTTTATCAATTTCAACTGGCGGTTCCTCGGTGACTGGTACTAAGACCTCGACTTTCGGTTCCCGTATTTCAGCACCGCCCGGGGCGCGTGGTTCAGCGACCGCTGTGCCATCAACTGCCAGCACCGTGCCAATTTGCATGCCCCGCAGTTTTTCAACTTCGTCTTTGTCTTCCACCACCACTTGTACCAGCCCACCGCGATCCCGAACGTTAATGAAGTTCAGGCCGCCCAGCAAGCGCTTTTTGTGCAACCAGCCTTCTACGTGCACAGTCTGGCCGACGTGACTCGCCACGTCTTTACTTAAGATACGTTCCATGGGCTCTATTGTAACAGATCAGCTACTAGCCGCTTCAGGCGGTTCAGCATGATTGACGTGTTCGGTTTTGGCCTGACGGGCGGCGACGGCGCGCAGGTCTTCGTAGTGA
>CAZYVW010000033.1:0-7545 GCA_964651645.1 uncultured Candidatus Saccharibacteria bacterium | reverse complement strand
CTTCTTTCATACTGGGCGCAAGGGTGTCCTTCGCAGCCATTGGCTGGTGACGTAGGGGTTTCCGCCAAGCTTATAAAGTATCTATCCCAGCAGCCCTGGCCAGCGAGCACCTCAGGATACGGCATAGATATCCTGATCTGCATGCACGCGCTTATGCACGGCTTCAAAGTTAAAGAGGTCAAGCTTAGCCGCAAGATCCATAACCCCAGCTTTGATAAGATGGTAGCTATTTTCCTCGGTGAAGCCGAATGTTATTACAGCCTGCGGGAAATTTACAGCCATAGGGTTAATTCTGACTTTGCTAGCAACAGCCGGCGACGGAGTTTTCTTGACGGCGCCTCCATCAGCCAGGCTCGTCTTCAGAAGCGGATCAAAGAAGCCCGTGAGTTCGCGGCCGTTCATCCTAATAGTGCTCCCGGTCTGCCCAGCAAACTTCCAAAAGCCATAGGTTATAAAGACTGGGTAGCTATTCTACTTGCGCACGAACGCCTAGTCGGTAAGATGCCAGCGGCCCAGATTGCCGAGTCTTTGTGTCCGTATTACTTGATAAGGGTCGTCACTTACTTAAGAGAAACCGGCAATAAGAACGCTGCTATGAAAGAGATATCTGCTCAGCAGCAATGGCTTGATCAGACTTTTTGTGACGCGGCATTAGGGCTATAGCCTAGGTAAACTCGTGGTACGAAAATACGTGGTAGCTCACTTGCGTCGTGAAAGACTCTAAAACGCATCTTCACAAAAAGCTTCTAGGGAATTTCGCTAAGCTCGTTTAGCTGTCGCCGTTCGTAACAGAGAGAACCTATCGTACCCAAGGTCTAGTACTTGGCTGCGGCCATCGTCCCGATTAACCGCCAAACCCAAACCTTTCCGGCCATAAAATGACATTGGTCCCCAGGATTCTACCGTTCCAGTTATCATATGACCGCTGGGCATTTCAATACCAACCGTACTGCCGTGCACCGGCAGGTTGGCCATTGCGCGCTCAATACTATCTAGTAGTGGAGGTATTCTTTTACTGCAAGCGATTCTTGATCCATCAGCCGCACCGCCTAAAGAAGCCAGTGCTCCCTGATCCGGCTCACCGCGATACTGCAAGTTTGTTATAGCTCTATCAACTTGTGCTATAGCTGCCACAGAAAAGCGACGTTCATCTCTCATTGAGTCAGCTGCGCGCTGCAAAATATCTAAATCACGCAGGCGGTCTAAGTCAAAAGTGCGGCCAAAATATTCTTGCTCATAGTAGGCCGCTAACTCGTATATAGCCTCCCTTTCCGGTTCAATCTCAGCATCTCTAATAACCCCATAATCCGTTACAGGCCAGGTTGGAGCCTCGTCAATCATCTCACTAATAGCGCTTAGATCCGGAACACCAACATAGAAATCGACCAGTGGCCGATAAGGGTCAACTAATTCCGGAATACCTCTCATATTGCTCATATTATAACATTTTCAGTGGTATTTGGAAATTACGGATTGAGTACGGGTGTGGTTGTAGTGGTTGAGGTTGCAGCAGAAGCTTTTATTTCATCAGCAACTTCATAGGGCAAGGTGCCGTCCATCACTACCCTAGCCGTTCCTGGATCCTCGCCTAAACCGAGAGCCACAAGGTATCCGTCATCCTTTTGCTTCCCACCAGCTATAAATATAATATGCAGGCCAGTAATAACCTGAGTGTTGGGTGAAAAGGCAATTACTTCTTTGGTGGACTCTTCGAAAACAACAAAAGACATAGTGACTTTGCCATCCCAAGCAGTCAATAGCCTGCCCATTGCAACGCCTTCGGGAGCATTTTCTATTGAGCCTACTATGACTTTTGATTCCTCGGGTGAATATATGACACCTAGATCTTCTGGGTGAGCAGTTTGCTTGGGAGTCAGAGTAATATCTTTTTCTACGCCAGCTTCAGGACTCAATACCGTCACATTAGTTATTTTATCTCCCACTGAAAGGCCATCAACCTTTTCTACTGGTACGCTTTCTGGAGTTGAAGTTGTAGGATGTGCTTCTCCTCCAACAGAGGTGTTGGTCGTGGGAATCGGCCCGTTTTGGAAGTGCGAGGCCACATTAGACTCTTGACTTGGGCCGCCTGAGCAGCCAGCAGCCATACCCATTGCAACAGTCAAAGCCACCGGACGAAGAACATTCATTGTTTTATACCTTAGATAATTAGCTCTAATTTAAGTACTAAAACCTACAAAACACAACTACACTTTTCTATTCATTTGGAAACAAGACTCAAGCATGAGCAATTAAAATTTAGTTGCTAGAGGGCTATACTTCACTTTATGAGTAAACCACCCGGCGAAGAGCAAAGACACCCGTCAGCGGCTGAACAATTTGGCAAAATGCTTAAATTTGTCCATCAGCGCTGTGCTGACGCCAATGCCGAAGCGCTGGAACAAGTAGCCAAAGTTGAGGGGATAGAATTACCTAGACCAATAACTACACTTACGTGGGAAATGGAAACTCCGCCTCAGCCCATGAAGCTCCTAGGCGAGGGAACGGCCGATTCTGTTGCACCGCAGGCGTTGTTTGCAAACGATCCTGATAGTGGTGTTGAAGCAGGCGGGTTAATCAAATTATTTAAACAAAATGAGCCGTTCGTTAAACATGAAGATAGAGGTTTATTACCTAATTTTGCCCAGCTTCAGCCCGACAATCTGTACTACTTCGCGGCTTTCAGTGAGCGCCCGCCAGTAATCGTTAACAGCTTAATCAAAACCGCAGCACAGATGATTATGATGGGAGTGGTAAAAGCAGATTTAGATGGGGAAAGGATCCCATGGCCTAACACTGCGGAAACTATCCAGTGGATGGAGGGTAATTTTTATCCTACATATAGGCTTGTTGACGAGGATTGCTTGGCCTTGGCTGCTTTATTCGAGTTACAAAAGCATGAGATGAGTATAGAATCCACGGTCACGCTTTACGCGACCATCAGTGACCTGCGTAGTCGTTAGGAAACTCCGCTCAAAAATCCTTTTGGTTTTGTTTGGCTCTAGGGTTTGCTACTATAGCTCCAACAAGAGAGGTTACTTTATGGAAACCGGTTCTACGGGCGAACAGCCCCCAATGGGCATGGAAGCAGTACGAGTAGAACTTTGCTCAATACCAGGCGTGGATTCTATAACCGGCCGCAGTTGCATATTGCTTGATAAACACGAAAAGCTTTGCAGAGTAGATACGCCATTCCCAGACTCTGACGAATGGGACGAACCACGATGGCAAGCCTACGAAGCCGTCTTTGGCCGCCACCTCACCCCCAGCGAATAGTCCCCCAAAGGGCAAAAACTCAGTTTTTGAGAAATCTAATCGTCCGTAAACATTCCAGTGACTATTATTTCGCGCAGAAGCTAGTCTTCAGCCAGAAGGAGTTGTATCGTAGGTCTTTCGTAAGAGTTTAATCAGCTGTTCAGAATCTTGCGTAACCGTTTCTTTCAAATTTGTGAAGTCAGCAATATCTTTATTGATCAAAGAACTGATGTTGTTCAACATTAGGTCTGCTTTTTCTATCAAGGTTAGTATTTCACTATAAGTTAGGTCTTCGATCTTAGTTTCAGAATACTTTATATTCTTAGGTCCTGCCTGATCTTGTAAGCCTTCGAGGTTTTTCAATTCAAGATGCGCAATTCTTTTATCTCGAAGAATTTTTAATTTTCCAATTTGTGATGACAAACTGGCTATTATTTTTTCAGCCTCTTTTAGATCTTCCTCCTTAATACCTACGTAGTCTGCTTTTCTAATATCTAAATCAGGGGCAGTTTTGTTGTATTCAACAAAGTCATCAAAAGTTATATGGTTAATGTTTGATCTTATGTAGTTGAGCAGTTTAGGCAGACTTGTACCTTCAGGATGTTCATCGTAAAGCTTAGCTAAAGCAACAAGAAATTCTGTGTTCATTGAATGCTCGGCTACGTTTAAAAATCCTTTGTAATGGCCTATCGCATCGGCGTTTCTTGATGCATCAGACTTACCGATAATGTTTGGCGCCCGCATTTCCTGAATTACTTCAAAAGCTCTAAATGATGAATGGGCTCTGAATAGTTCGGTTCGCAGACCACTTATTTTTTTAATTGTCGCTACAAATTGTTTGCTCATTACTTGTTAATCTTTTAAGAAATTTTGCTTTTTAGCGTCTGCGGGTTTTGATTGATGGAGCTTTGTAAGTCTTAACGGAAGGAGTCGGACTTTTGTAGCCTTTTTTACCGGTAAAAGGATTAGTATTCCCCTTAGTGGAATAGTTATTATACTTTGTTGTGTCTTTATTGCTACGATAATGAGGTTGCACATAAGTACCGCTGCTCTTTTTTGTGTATCCCCTAACTCGCGTCGCGGCTTCAACAGTCCCGCTATTAATCATAAATAGGCTAAAAACGCTCGCTAGAACTAATGTTGCTACAAAAAGTTTCTTCATATCAGTATTGTACTCCTTACGTGTATAGATCTTACTCGCAGCCTACGCCGTTGCCATCGCGGTCGAGGCCATAGATATCAATTCCAATAACATATACCGGGCCTGAGACATATGCGGGACCGTTACCGCTCCCGCCAGCACAATCAACATCAGAAGCGATTGGCACGCAAGCACCGCTATAGTTAGGGTCACAATTTGACTTGGGAGGAACGTAAACGTAAGTACCTATGGCAGTTACTTCAGTGACAGGGCCAGTAGTAACTTCTTCTTTTACTAATTTCCGGCTTTTTTCTTTATCATCGGTGTATGTTACTTCGTAGGTTGAGGTTTTTACCCCGTTAACTCCATTTGTTCGAATGGCAGAAGTCCCGCTATTCATATTGCCGTCATTGACTGTCGTTTTTGCGAAAGGAATGGCAGTAGTTTCTGAAACGGTTTTAACTTCGACTTTAGGCTTTTTTTCTTCCTGTACAACAGTGCTAACCGGTGCTTTAACAGGTTGCGGTGCTCTACTTTGACTAGCGGCGGCGCTGATTACACTGCCTCCAATAACTGCAGCAGTCGTTAAACCTAACACTTTGCCGAAAATACCGAGACCATTTAGAAAAGTTTTTATACCATCCAACATAATTTATCCTCTTTCAAGCCAAGTATCTACCCAAAAAACAACAATTACAATATCTTCATTTGGCACTTATACCCTAAGCGTAGGCAGAGTATACTAACTGATGAAATAATTAAAAGGAGCCCGTGATGCAAGCATTTGGGTCATTGATAACAATATTAGTTGGTTACTATGCATACCAATGGGGTTCGGGGCACAAGAAACAACCACATCCTGTCATATTTTTTCCGGTGATGGCGTTAGCTTTAATTGTCACCATACCAGCCTATTATATTGGCAAAAATCATAAGGCAGGAAAATCATGGTTAGGTAAACAAAGGGTATCTAACGTAGCTAAGTGATGTGTTTAACCAGGCTCTGAGTCAGCCTGCCGATTCTTTGGCTACTTTCTTACGGCTAACAAAGTAGCGACGATTGCTTCTTGGAAAGAAGAAAGTATGAAGGGAGCGAGCGAAGCGCGCGCCGAAACTAGCGTTGCCTCGTCATCTCCTCATAAGCCGGAATCACATGCGCGATTTCAACACCAAAAGATGGTACGAACTGATCCGGGCGACGATGGTGCAATTTTTGCCAAGCCATTGGGTATTGTCTCTGGTGGTCTACAGCATCCACGGTGTCTTCAGGCAGTCTAGAACTAACTCCCAAAAACGCCCACGACAAAATGGTAGTTTCATCTCCATTGAATACCGTAGTGTTGGGAAAAGGCTTCCCAACTTCGACCAGTGGGCTAATAAAACCCATTTCTTCCTTTTGCTCCCTAAGAGCCGCCTGCGCAGGTGTCTCACCCGCCTGGATAAGACCACAGGCTGAAATATCCCTAAGTCCCGGGAACGCCGGCTTATTATCAGGACGTTTGTGCGACCAAAGCCGGCCAAGCGAATCACAGACAAAAACTAATACATTGCCCATTAGCTGACGCTCGGCTATTGCCTGTCCGCGCTCCATGGCGCCAACAGCTACGCCCCGCCCATTGAAGATGCTTACCATTTCACAGCGTACCATTGCAATCAATCTATCATTTTTATATCTGTTTATCCAGGGTTGTCTATTGGACCTTAACGTTGGTCTCACCAACCAACTCCCTAAGCGCACCCAAACTCTCATCCTTCATATCCAGCTTCATAGGAAGCCTAATAATCTGCTTGGAAGCATCCTTACCCACAACCAACACCACTTCCGTCTCGCCTTTATTCGCATCAATCGCATCTTTAAGACTCATTAATAACTTTTGATCCCCACTATCTGGCAAACGCACATAAATCCGCTCCGGCAACTTCTCACTAAACTCTGGCTCTAACTTAGCAATAACAGGTTTAGTTTTACCTGGCTTTAGAGTCTTGGGCTTTTTGCCAGTTGTTTGATAAGCCTCGGCCTGGGCAGCGGTAACTTCCCGCACGTCATCAACTAGTATTTTTATATCGCTGGTCGTGTTGCCGTCTTTATCACGGGCGGAGACTTTGCCCTTGGCAATTACTACCCGGTCACGCTCCCAAATACCAATAGTCTGCTGGTAGATAGACGGGAATAAGATTAGCTCAGTCTCACCAAACTGGTCGGCAATTTTGGTAAAAGCCATCTTTTGCCCGGACTTGGTCGTAATTTCTCTAAACTCGGTAATTGCGCCACCAACCGTTACGGACTTACCGTTATGCTCCTCCTTGATAGTGTTGAGCGGCACGCTTTGCTCGGCCAATAAATTCTCAAACTGCTGCAGCGGGTGCTGGGAAAGATACAGACCAAGTAACTCCCGCTCCCACAGCAGCTGCTCGCGCTGGGGATAGGCCTCGCCATCATCTTTTAGAATTAGCACCGACTTAACAGCGCTGTCTTCTATTAAATTACCAAACAGGTCCGTCTGGCCAGCGGCAGCGTCTTTTTGCAGACGCGAAGCGTAGGCCAACAAAACATCTAGGTTGCTGAGCAGTTTGCTGCGGTTTTCAAACCTATCAAACGCCCCGGCTTTAATAAGGCTTTCCATGGCCTTGCGGTTAACGACATGGATGTCTACTTTACTTAAAAAATCTTCCAAACTAGCAAAGCCGCCATCGGCTTCCCGGGCCCGCAATATTTCTTCGACAGCCCCCGTACCAACGTTTTTGATTGCCGCAAGGCCAAAGCGGATTGGTCCCACTTCTGGTTTGCTGTCGGGCGCGACCGCAAACTCCACAAACGACTCATTAACATCCGGCGGCAAAACATCAATGCCCATGTGCTTACACTCGGTTATCTCAATTGCAAGGCGGTCCGTGTCGTCAAAGTCACTGGTCATCAGCGCTGCCATAAAGGCTGCTGGATAGTGAGCCTTAAGGTAAGCCGTTTGATAAGCAATCATGGCATAGCAGGCGGCGTGGGCTTTGTTGAACGAATAATCAGCAAACGGCTGGATTAAGGCCCAAAGTTTTTCGGCTCCGGCTTTTGTTAAACCTTGTTTTAAACAACCCTCAATAAACTTAGGCTCCTCGGCCTTCATAATATCGCGGTTTTTCTTACCAATGGCTTTGCGCAC
>CAZYVW010000032.1:0-7828 GCA_964651645.1 uncultured Candidatus Saccharibacteria bacterium | reverse complement strand
CACCGGCTCAACACTGATTTCCAGCGGCGTGCCGTTAATCCAAATGCTGGAGATAACTGGTGATAGTGTCAACAACGTCCATGTAGAGGCGTCAATTAAAAAGGCTATAGAGAAAGTCCGCGGCGGCAAATCTCTGTCTGTAGCCCTGGAAAACGACCCTAGCTTCCTAAACTTAGTACCAAACATGCTCAAGATTGGCGAGCAATCCGGAGCTATTGAGAGCATGCTGAGTAAAGTTGCCGACTATTATGAAAAAGAGGTTAACAGTCAGATAAAAAACATCTCAACAATCATTGAGCCGGTGCTAATGATTATCTTGGGGATCGTGGCGTTAATCATCGTGGCCGCTATCTTGCTACCTATTTACAGTTTAGTCGGTAAGTCCATAGTCAAGTAATACTTGCATTGTTGCCTTATTAGAAGTAATATCGAAACCATAAGCATTAATAAAATAAACCAATAGCAAATTAGGGGGCAGGGGCACCATGTTTAAACACTTAAGGAAGAAGAATCAAGGTTTTACAATCATCGAGGTGATGATTGTGCTGGCAATTGCCGGTTTAATTATGGCAATTGTCTTTATTGCCGTACCAGCACTGCAGCGCACCCAGCGTGACACACGCCGTAAGAATGATATGGACAGGCTTTTCTCTGCACTAGAGACTTACGCCGGCAACAACCAGGGCAAATACCCAACCGACCAAACGACGTTTGACACCTTCGTGTCTAACTATCTAACGGTTAACAACGGCGTCTTTGATGATCCACAAGGGGGAGCCTACGTGCCGCAAGTGGTTACAGCTAGCGCCAGCCCGACCGCGCCGACAAATCCAACTGACGGTAAGATTACTATTAATCTTAAGACGGTATGTAGCGGTACGACCACTACGACTACCGGCGCCGGAACACGCAACGTAGCGATTTTGTACAAACTGGAAAATGGCGGCCAACAGTGCCAATCCAACCAGTAAACTAGAATCTGGAAATTAAGAAGAGCGGGGAAACCCGCTCTTTTTGATATCATTAGTCAATGATTGTGCTTATGCTCGGGATTCTTGGCTTGTGTCTTGGTAGTTTTGTAAATGCGCTAGTTTGGCGAACGTATCAACGCAACCGCGGCAAAAAATCCAAGGACCTATCAATTCTCACTGGGCGCTCAATTTGCACCCATTGCTCTCATAACCTAAAGGCAATCGATCTTGTACCAGTTTTAAGTTGGCTGTGGCTTAGGGGGAAATGTCGCTACTGCCATAAACCGATAGAAGACTCACCTCTAAGTGAACTTATAACTGCTGGGCTGTTTATAGCTTCTTACCTCTGGTGGCCCAATGCCTTGCACGGTTCAGAAGTGCTATTTTTTGGTTTTTGGTTAGTGTTTTTAACAGGCTTCATGGCGCTGATTATCTATGACAAACGCTGGCTGGTTTTGCCGGATAGAATTATCTACCCTTTGCTAGGCCTGGCGGCCGTCCAAACAATTATTAAAGTGGCCCTAGGCCCGGCCAACTTAGCAAATTTCACGGCGGCCGTTTGGGGTTTGGCCATTGGCGGCGGTATTTTCTATCTGTTATTTCAAATTAGTGACGGCCAGTGGATTGGCGGCGGTGATGTCAAACTAGGAGCAATCCTCGGGTTAATATTGGGTGGACCAGTCCAGAGCGCCATAATGTTATTTTTAGCAGCTGTTTTAGGCAGCGGCTTTTCACTACCTTTGCTGGTTACCAAAAAGCTAAAGGCCAACAGCCAGGTGCCGTTCGGGCCATTTTTAATTGTCTCGACAATACTAATGCAGTTGTTTGGTCTTGCTCTAATTGGCTGGTATAAACGGCTTTTCCTACCTCTTGGGTCATAAGTTGAGCCGAGACCCCAAAAAGCTTATACTTACTTCTATGAGTCGTAGCGCCCGCAACCACGGGTATACCATCATTGAGGTGATGATTTTTTTAGCCATCAGCGGTGTTTTATTACTGATTGCCGCAGGGTTTATTAACGGACCTCAGCAGGGCACCCAATTTAGTCAAGGCTTGCATGACTTTGAATCCAAAATGGAGGACCTGGTTAACAATGTTGCCACTGGTAACTATCCGGACGCTGGCAAATTTAATTGCAATGTTAACACTTCTTCCGGTGTGCTGACTTTTGACACCGGCACCAATACCCAGGGAACTAACCAAAACTGCGCCTTTATTGGCAAGTTTATTCAGTTGGCGCCCAAAAATATTCCCGACGGTCTGAATATTTTTACGGTAGCGGCTCGCCGCTTAGATGATAATGGCGCCGAGATTCAGCAATTAGACAGTTCACTGGCTACGCCGGTGGCGATTGCGCCTAATATTACCAACAATGCCGGTATTGAACTGACTGATAAACAGACGCTCCGTTGGGGTGTCAAAACTACCAGAATTGTTAGTGCCCTCGGCCATCAAGATGTTGCCGGCGTTGGACTAATTAGCGACTTTGGCCATTACGGTTCAGCCGGCACTACCAACTTAGTTTCCGGCGCTCAGGCTGTAACTTTGGTCTTGCCGCTGGGGACACTCAACCAAGATTTGACCACTGTTGTTGGCTCAATTCACTCGCTAAAAGAAGCCGACCGCACGCGTGGGCAGGAGGGAGCAATTGTTTGCTTTACTAGTGCCAATGATAACCGACGCGGTGCCGTGACGATTTCTGCTGCGGGCGGAACCAATGTTATTATTGATCAGCTTGACCAAACAATTGGAGTGGGGATTTGTCCATGAAACGTTTTAGAAAATTAACGCAAGCTGGCGATACGATTGTAGAAGTTCTAATAGCTCTAGCCATTATTGGCGTTACCTTAGGGAGCTCTTATGGGTTGGCTCACAAAAGCCAGCAAGCCGGTCGTTACGCACAAGAGCGTACTGAGGCCCAAAAGCTGGCCGAAGGCCAATTTGAAAAGCTTAAAAGTTTAGCGCCGGACTCTACCAAAAATATATTTGATGCCAGCCACGTTTTTTGTATCGACCCCACGCTAAACCGCAAAGATTTTGCCAACGCCCCACCAGATAATCTGACAGCTGATGACTTCAGTACCTATCCAGCCGAGTGCAAGAGTAGCATTTATAACATCGCGGTTAAGAACGTTAGTACGACTAATGACCAATTCCGGGTAACTGTGCGTTGGGACCGCTTAGGCGGCGGTAAAGACGAGGTCAGCATGCAATATAGAACTCACTATATTAGTACTGCCAGCCCGCTAGGGCCGCTAGTTTTGCCAATTCCGCTAGCCCCGTCGTTAACACCTAGCGGCAGCTTGAGCTGCAACGTACTCAGCAACTCAACCATCAAACTTGATTACAGTTTTTCTAATGGTTCCAGTGTTAGCATCTTCCGCGGCGATACATTGCTGCAAACAGCGCTGCTGTCGCCTAGTAACTATACAGATGGCGGTTTGGATCATGGCACCACCTATACGTACAACCTGCGTAACGGCACTAACACCAGTAACACCTTGCTAGATAGTAAAACCTGCACCACTCTCAACCCTCAACCGCCACCACCTCCGCCGCCTTCTGTTAGCGGCACAATCAGCTCCTGTACCCAGCCCGGCGATGCCTTTGATAATGTTTACATTAACTACAGCTTTAGTGGCGTCAGCAGCGTTAACCTGTTGCGCAGCGGTACATTCCTGGCAACTTTAACCAGTCCCTCAGGCACTTACACAGACTATAACCCAAATGTCGGGGGCAATTTTGAATATGGCACGGCCTATCGTTACACGTTAAACTCCGGCTCAGCCGAGCTGGCGCATTGCGATATTACTACTCAAACGTTCAATATTGACCTTGGCGGTCTCGGCGGTATTTGTTGGACCGGCTGCCATTAGTGGTCGCGGGCGGCAAGCGGGCATATGAATAATCAGGCTACAAAAAACCTTATAAAAGGCCAAGCCTGCTTTGTATTTGGTATTGTAATTTGCATTTTGCTAAAGCCCAAAGGCCTAACTGGCAATGGTGGGATTACTTACTACGGTGTTTACGCAAAAACAATCCTACCGTATGCCTTCGCGCTGCTGGGGCTGGCGTGGTTTAGCTTGCGGATCGCACTCAGTCTGAACGAGCCAAGACTAAAAACGGTTAAATATGCCGGAACCAGTACCGCGGCGCTCATCCTAGCCGTCTTTTTAACTCCATATCACTTAAGTATTCAATTTTATGTCTTGCATGTTTACTTAGCTGCAGCCCTGTTTTTGGTCGAGTATTTCTTGATGGTGTGGATGATAATTAAGCTGCAGCAAGACTGGCTAAATGCCGCCATTTTTGTGCTAACAACAGTCGAGCTCTATATAACCGCGACCTATCTGGGCCCCAAACGCGGTTATTTAACCTTGGGCCAGCTAGTGTTTCAGGCACTATTTAGCGTGGTATTTTACCGAGCGCTTAGGAACTTCTATATTAATGACCAACAAGCTAACATCTAAGCGCTTATGCTAGAATCAAAGCAAGGTAAAAGAAGTAAAAAGCTACAATGCGCAAACGGGTAGGGAACAACCAGGGCTTCACGATTATTGAACTGCTGTTTGCAACAGCAGCCTTCACGACAGTCCTACTTATTTGTAGCGCCGGTATGATTTACATTGGACGGTTGTATTACAAAGGTGTTAGCGCCGCCAAAACCCAGTCATCAGCCCGTTCAGTTATAGACGACGTTACCCGTCCAATCCAATTTAGTAGCGATCAGCCTTCAGCTAGCCCACAAGCTACCACGTCACTATTCTGGGCCTCAACTAGCATCACGGCCAATGTCTTTTGTATCGGCACGCAGCGCTACACTTATGTAATTGACTGGCAACAGAGCGACCACCCCAGCACCAACGCCGCCGACAAACAACTGCGGCATGCCCTGTGGCGGGATACGCTCAAAGCCAACTCTGTAAGCACCTGCCAGCCAGTTGATTTAACGCAGGCTGACCCCTCGGCAGGTAATTCTAATAGCACTGGCAGTGGCAAGGAAATGTTGCCTGGCGGCATGCGCCTAACCAAGTTTAACGTCCAAAGACTAAGCGGCAACCTGGAGCTTTACCAGGTAGATGTCTGGGTTGTTTTTGGCGACGAAGATGTCTTAAACCCACCGACGGCCAGTGG
Organism: uncultured Candidatus Saccharibacteria bacterium; assembly: GCA_964651645.1. Lineage (GTDB taxonomy): Bacteria > Patescibacteriota > Saccharimonadia > Saccharimonadales > CAZYVW01 > CAZYVW01. The sequence continues at coordinate 2,723 of CAZYVW010000032.1, read as the reverse complement.
CAGCCGCAATTGTAGGGATGGCCAGGTTGGTTCGAGCTTCTGTGCCCTCTCAGAACTGAGCAGTATTGTTGAAAGACGGCTGAAGTAGGTACAATAATGGATATGCTTAATAGGAAGAGGTTACTAAATCAACAGGGGATGGTTTCGCTGCTAGTGACGACCTTTGTAATTATCATTATTAGTCTGGTGGTTTTAGGTTTTGCCAAAGTGATGCAACGCGAACAGCGTCAGGCGCTGGACCGCCAGCTTAGCACCCAAGCCTTTTACGCCGCGGAGACTGGCATTAATGATGCTGTCAAAGCTTTGTCTCAAGGTTACGCTGCAAATAAAACTACCTGCCCACCGGATGCTACGGGCCCGATGGCCGTGACAAACATTATTGATGCCAACAACAATCTTAGCTACCCATGTCTGCTCATCAACCAAACCCCAGAAACTCTGGAATTTGGGTCAATTGGCAACACTCAGGCCACCACCGTGCCAATCCACACATCGGTAGCCGTTGACCATCTGCTAATCAGCTGGCAGGATGCTGCCGGCGGCAAAAACTTTACGACGACACTGCCCAGTCTATTACCAACCGCCGGCTGGACCAGCAATACTGGTGTCCTGCGGGTGGCTTTAACCCCAGTTACTACACCAGTTAGCCGCAATGGACTAATTAACTCAACCTTTACAGCATTTCTGTACCCACAAGCTGGTAGCGGGCTATCGCAGATTAATTACAACCCGGATAAAGCTGAGCAAGGTGCCATTACTAGCGGTAATTGTTCAGAAACCGCCACGCCTCGCTATTGCAATGTCCAAATTAACAACCTTGGCAGCTTAAACTCTAATAATCTGTTCTTGCAGCTAAGAACTTTTTACTCTAACTCAACCATTACCATTACGGCTTACAACAGCAGCAATCAAAAACTAGTTTTTAAAGATGCCCAGGCGGTGGTGGACTCTACCGGCAAAGTTAATGACGTTTTGCGTCGTGTCCAAGTCCGCGTGCCAATCCGCAGCAACTACGATTACCCAGACTTTGCACTGGATTCGGGTTTCTCAGTCTGCAAGCGGCTGGCCACTATCCCGCCAATCAACGGCTCACCTCAGACCACGACTATTGAAGGCACACCCGACCCAACAGGCTGCGCATATTAACTGCGGCTTCGCCTTCTGAGGAACACCTATGGTTTTCCTCAGGCCGCGCGGGCAGGCAAATGAATTGCCTCGTCCGGCTACTCTTTTCCCTTTAGCTCAAGAGTCAGATTTGTGATGGAACTTTTGGTGGACGGCTTTCAGGTGTGGGTCGGTGACGTGTGTGTAGATCTGGGTAGTTGAAATATTACTATGGCCCAGTAGGGCTTGTACGCTGCGTAAATCAGCACCGTTCATTAGCAAATCAGTCGCAAAAGAGTGCCTCAGCGTATGCGGGCTGACGTGCTTGGTAATACCGGCCAGCCGGGCATAGCGGCTAACCAATCGCTGAACGCTTCTAGCGGTTAAACGGTGAAAATTACCTGATAAATCCACCTTTTTATTGCCAGCGTAACGGATAAATAACGGCCGGGTAGTGTCCTCACGTTTGTCTAAATAACGTTGTAGCCACTCGGCAGCCTCGGGGCTAATAAAAATTGGCCGGTCTTTTTGGCCTTTACCACGGACCATAAACTCGCGGCGTTTTAGATTAATGTGGTCGCGGTCGAGGTTAACCAACTCTGAAACGCGCAGCCCACTACTAAACAGCAATTCCAAAATAGCCCGGTCCCGGAGGCCGCCCAGACTGGATATATCAGGTTCATCAAAAACACGAGCTAGTTCTTCTGGGTTTAAAAACGTCACTTGTTTGCGGTTCGTCCGGGCCAGCTCAATCTTGTCGGGGCTGAGGCAGGGGATGTCGCGCTTAATGCAGTACTTTAAGAAACTGCGCAGGGCAATTAGGTGGTAGTTTTGAGTAGACTTTTGCAGTTCGTCAGATACATTGGTGCCCAGACGATTGAGCCACAGCCGCCATTTGCGGACAAACTCCTGGTCAATACCTTTAAGTTTAATATCGCTGCCACCATAGTCCATAATGCGGGTTAGGTAGTGGTCATAATTGGCAATGGTTTTTTGCGAGCGGTTTTGCTCAATCTCCAAATATTCCAAAAAGTCGGTTTTTGCCTTGTCGAATAACATAACCACATTGTACGACACAAGCCAAGTAATCAACAATCATACCCATCTCTGTTATAATAAGCAAAAGTAATAAAGGAATCTCATGGAAAGAACACTAATTATCGCTAAACCAGATGCTCTGCAAAGAGGCCTAGTTGGTGAAATTGTTAGCCGCCTGGAAAGAAAAGGCCTTAAGCTGATTGGCATTAAGATGATGAGCCTTAACAGCGAACTATTGCAACAGCACTATGCTGAACATTTAGAAAAGCCGTTTTACGCTGACCTAGAAGACTTTATGCAGAGTTCACCTGTGGTTGTTATGGCTTGGGAAGGTTTTGAGTGCGTAGATTCTGTGCGGATTGTAGTAGGGGCAACAAACCCGCGCCAGGCAGATGCTGGCACTATCCGAGGTGACTTGGCTATGGGCAATGGGCGCAATCTAGTTCATGCTTCAGACACTAAGGCCAGCGGCCAGGCTGAAGTGGGACGTTTCTTTGAAGGTAAAGAGCTGTTTAACTACGAAAAAACCAACTACCCGCACATTTACCCTGCCAACGAACAAAAGTGAGTTTATCCCGTTT
>CAZYVW010000031.1:0-7904 GCA_964651645.1 uncultured Candidatus Saccharibacteria bacterium | reverse complement strand
ACCAAGTATTCCATACCGATGACGGCATGATGTTTGAAAAAATGATGCACGAACGTCAATACTCTGACGAAACCGCCAAACTGATTGATGATGAAGTAGAAGCGCTAATAAGCGAAGCCGCCAAGCGGGCTCGCTTTGTAATTAAGGCCAATCGCAGCAAGCTGGAAATGCTAAAAGACAAACTGCTAGAAAAAGAAACAGTAGAAGCCGAGGAAGTTTTGGAAATTCTTAAGGGTTCTTCTCTCCCCAAAGAAGCTTCGTTGTATTAAAAGTTCCGCTTAAGTTTTACGCGTTTAGATTACGTCGTCTTAGTTTATAATTAGCCTCAATGAACCGCTTCTTTGCCCGCGCCAACAAACGGCTGTCTCTAGGTAGTGCCGCCTCGCTGCTAATTGGCGTTTCACTAATCAGTCAAATCTTAGGCTTTTTGCGCTACAAAATGATTAACGCTAACTTTTCTGCTTTTGGCCCGCACAGCACTGACGCCTATTTTGCGGCCTTTAAAATTCCAGATTTCTTTTTCTTTACGCTGGCAGCTGGCGCTTTGGGTGTGGCATTTATGCCAATCTTGGCCGAGCATTTGGAGCGCGGTGACAAAAAAGGCGTCTGGGAATTATCCAACAGTCTACTGAACTTGCTATCAATGGTAATGATCGGTGTTGGACTGATTATGCTGGTGTTTGCCCAGCCGCTATTACACTACATTGTGGCGCCAAAACTGCCGCCCGAGCAATTGCACAACGCTGTAATTATTATGCGATTGATTGCCTTTAACCCACTGTTGTTTGCAATCTCTGGCGTCTTAAATAGCGTCCAGCAAACTTTTGGCCGCTGGTTCTTTTTTGCCTTAGCGCCGCTGTTTTATAACTTGGCAATTATCATCAGTATTATGCTGTTTCGCCATAATATTGGCCTGGTTGGCCTGGGGATCGGCGCGCTTGTTGGCGCTGCCTTGCAGCTGTTAGTCGTGTTGCTGGGACTCAGCAAAACCAACTTTTTCTGGCGGCCCAAGATTTTATGGAAGAGCAGCGACTTTAAGTTGATTCTGCGCCAGCTACCTCCACGCTCCATTGACCAAGGCATTGACTCCATTAACAGCATTGTCGAAACTAACCTGGCTACCCGTCTGGGTACCGGCAGCATTAGCTTTTATGAAAACGCCTACATTTTGCATACGACTCCCATTTTGCTTATTGGCACGACTATTGCCACGGCAGCTTTTCCACGGATGAACGACCGGCTTGCCCAGCATCGGCCAGACCTTTTCCGGCGGGATTTCCTACAAGTGCTTCGAGTAATGATATGGATTGCTCTACCGGTTACGGTCGTCAGTTACTTTGCCCGCGGCTACTTTGCCCGGTTAATTTTTGCTCAAGGCGCACCACAAATTGCCCTGATTTTTGGCTATCTGTCCGGAGCCATTTTATTCCGAACTATCTACGCCATAATTTCGCGCTGGTTTTACGCTCAGAAGGACACAAAGACCCCACTGTTTGTTTCATTATTTGCAATCGGATTTAACATTATCCTGGCCTATTTCTTATCACGGCCGAGCGCTTATGGCCTAAGCGGTTTGGCTATGGCCCAAAGCATTGTGGCTATGTCCGAGGTAATCATTTTGTTTACAATCATGCTGGCCCGCGACCACAAACTGTTTGACCTGACATTCTTCAGTGCAATCTTAAAAACTCTGTCTGTTACTGGCTTCAGCCTAATCACGGCCTTTATTATGATTTCGTTCTTCCCGCTCAACATTGGCGACCGCGGTATTATTACACTTGGTACCAAACTGGGCAGTATTGGCCTGGTGACCTTTGCCGTGCATATTGCAGTGTCCTGGTTGTTTGACCTAGACGAGGTCCGTCCAGTTATAGAAAAACTAAAAGCTATTCTGCTTAAACCAGTTAGAATTCAATAATAGTCTGATAAGTCTAAGGAGAGTTAGTTTATAAGTCTTTAGGCGCAGGTGGTGCTACGTCATGCACACGGGCCACTGCTTCTGGAGTTGCAGCTGCACCAAGTGCCGCGCTTGTTTCAGTTCGAATAGGAAGACCGTAGGAGGCATTAGGATTAGGCTGTGTTCTAGGAAATTTGGCCTCAAATTCAGCACTCTTTTGGTCAAACCAAAAAGCCATGGCCTCTACAAATTCTTCCGTAGAGCCCGGATTTTTAACTTCATTGTCAGAGTTCTTCATAACCATTGGAATATTTTAACACATAAACTTAACCTTTGTCAACGATAACAGAGATGTTACACTTATATAACTAATGAACCAAGACCACATCCGCAACTTTTGTATCATTGCCCATATTGATCATGGTAAGTCTACTTTAGCTGACCGTTTACTGGAGTTGACTGGCACTGTCCAGAAGCGCGATATGAAAGAACAGCTGCTTGATCGCATGGATTTAGAGCGCGAAAAGGGCATTACCATTAAGCTCCAGCCAGCCAGAATGAAATATAAGAGTTATGAGCTTAACCTAATAGACACACCTGGCCATGTGGACTTCAGCTACGAGGTCTCCAGAAGTCTAGAAGCCTGCGAGGGCGCCATCTTGGTAGTTGATGCCAGCCAAGGAATTCAAGCCCAGACCCTAGCTAATGTTTATTTGGCACTAGCCGCGGATCTAAAAATTATCCCCGTGCTTAATAAAATTGATTTGCCAGCGGCCGATGTACAGCGAGTCAGTGCCGAGGTTATTTCCCTCCTGGGCTGCGACCGCGAAGATATTCTATTAATCTCTGCTAAGACAGGGGAAGGCGTGGACGCTGTGCTGGACGCAATTGTCGAGCAAGTTCCTGCTCCCACCGGCCAGCCAGATGAGCCGGCGCGAGCGCTAATTTTTGATAGTTACTACGACGATTACCGCGGGGTTATCCTGTATGTGCGCATGGTTGACGGAATGGTTGCTAAAAACGAGCCAATCACCATGATGGCCACCAAAGCGCCCGGTATTGCCTTAGAACTTGGCTCGCTGCTGCCAGACTTAAGCCCAGCCTCAGAACTTAAAACCGGGGAAATTGGCTACATCGTAACTAACCTAAAATCTACCCGCCAAGCCCGCGTTGGTGACACGGTGACAGTGACCAGCCAACCTGCTAAGGAAGTACTACCGGGGTATAAAGACGTTAAACCATTTGTGTATGCTGGCTTCTACCCAGAGTCCAACGAGTTTTATCAGGAGCTCAAAGACGCCATTGAAAAGTTGTCTTTAAGTGATTCCGCATTGCAGTATGAGCTGGAAAATTCACCGGTCTTAGGCTTTGGCGTGCGGATTGGCTTTTTGGGTCTGCTCCACATGGAGATTGTCCGCGAACGGCTGGAGCGCGAGTATAACCTAGAACTGGTTGTCACCAATCCTTCAACCGACTACCAAGTAACTCTGTTAAACGGTGAGGAGCTGGATATAAAATCGGCCGCCGACCTACCCGACCCAGCTGCGATTCTAGAAATCCGCGAGCCGTGGATAAAGGGCGAGGTAGTGGCACCCAAAGAATATGTCGGGGCAGTTATTCAGCTGATTTCTACCAAGCGCGGTTTGCAGAAAAACCTCAGCTACGTGGACGCCCAGCTGGCGCTAATTAGTTTTGAAGCGCCGCTGGCTAACTTGCTGACGGATTTTTATGACCAGCTAAAAAGCCTAACCAGTGGCTACGGCTCCTTCAACTACGAGCTAGATGATTACCGCGCCCAAGACCTGGTTCGCCTGGATTTTTATGTAGCCGGTGAAATTATTAATTCTTTAAGTATCATGGTGCACCGTTCTGAAGCCCAAGCCCTGGGTCGGCAAATTGTAGAAAAACTAAAAGAAGTTATCCCAAGGCAAAACTTCCAGGTTAGTTTGCAGGCGGCCATTGGTGGCAAGTTTATTGCCCGCGAGGACATCAGCGCTTACCGTAAAGATGTGACGACTGGCTTGTATGGCGGCGACGTATCGCGCAAGAAGAAAGTCCTAGCCAAACAAGCCAAAGGCAAGAAGCGTATGAAGCGCTTTGGTAAAGTGGACATCCCGTCCGAAGCCTTTACTGTCCTACTCAAAAGGGATTAAACAGCTTGAGCAGACAGCTTTTCAAGAATTTCGCGGTAGACTTTATGTTTGGCTGGCAGGCCGTCTACGGTAATCAATAAGCCTTGTTGCTTATAAAATTCAATAACCGGCAGAGTTTTGGTGTGGTATTCTGTCAAACGTTTTTCAAAAACATGCTCGGCATCGTCCAGGCGCCCGCCGCGGTCCTGGAGTTTTTGCGATTGCAAAAACCGCCTGCGCATCTCGGCCTCGTTGATATCTAAAAAGATAACGGCCCTTAAAGGATGGCCGGATTCTTCTGCGGCTTTTACTATGACTGTTTCCTCGCCGTGCCAACGGCCAACCGAGCTTAAAACCAGCGGCTTATCTTTAAATTCTGGCTTTTCAAAGTATGGCAGAACCATATTTAAATAATCTTGCGTTGGAGTCAGATTGCCTTTGTTGATGTGCTCAATGTGCTGTGTTAAACCCGAGGCTCTAATAATGTCGCCGCCACCAATGAGCTCGGCCCCAAAAGCTCTAGCTAACTCGCGGCCGTGAGTATCTTTGCCAGAAAAGGGCAGGCCGAATAAGTTAATTGAACCTGTTCCCAGCCAAGCCTTTATTGTCTGAATTTTGGTCGCTTCATCCATTTGGTTATTGTAGCAGCATCTTAGATCTACTATAAGCTGTTAAATATTCATGGTTTAATAGCAGGCAATGTTAAAACCGCTTAACCTACTAAAAGCGATACTAAAATCACTCAGGCACCGGGTTTTTATTGATGCTGTACTAACAGCAATCATCCTAGTGCCCATTGGCTTATTTTCAAGTTGGGTCTATCACCACTTGGCTGACCATAATCCACCCAAAACTCCGGTGAGTAATCCAACCAAACTGCCAAGAAACGGAGCAAGCGGGAACAACAATGGCGCCAGCCCGCCCAATAATAACGGTGGTCAAAGCACGTCTAAGCCGGGCACGGCCAATACTCCTACAAACTCGTCCGGCAGCCAAACCTCGCCGGCTGGTGGCAGCCCGCCTCCACCCCCTGCTCCGCCTCCGGCTCCTGCACCATCTCCGCCACCACCCCCACCGCCTCCAGCTCCTAGCTTGTTGTATAACACCGATTACGACTCGGCTGATCTAAATAATTTGGTTCCGCCTTGGCAGGCTGAGCAAGAGCCCAACGCTAATGGCGTTGTTCAAAACCGGATAACCGTAGTAAAAGGTGGCAGTGTTCCGGGCGGTGGTGTGTCGGCAGCAATGCGGGTTGAGCTCCAAAGCAATGATGTTCAGGGTGGGCAGTATAACCGGGCGGAAGTTTATGCCCGGCATGCTAGCCCAGCCTCAACACCGGCCGCCAACTGGCCGGACCCAGTTGGTTCAATCCGCTGGTATGGCTTTAGCATTTATTTCCCTAGCGATTTTGCTGGCTTTAGCTACCCAGCCTGGTTGGCCTTCACGCAACTTAAGGGTTACGCTGGCGGTTCGCCGCCAATAGATTTAGAAGTTGGTTCCGGCGGGGCTCAACTCCAACTAGTTTCAAACCCGTTTGGCCGCCGGATTAACACCGGTGCTATCAAACTAGGTCAATGGGAAAGGCTGGTGCTGGGGGTCAAACTTGCGACTGATAGTACCGGCTGGGTAGAGTTGTACCGCGGTGGCGCTTTGGCAGCCAGCTGGAATGGACCAACCATGGAAATCATCAACGGCCAGCCCGACCCGATTTATTTAAAACAGGGCCTCTACCGCGGCAACCAAACAGTAACCCATGTAATTTATTTTGGCCCCACAAAGATTGGCACCGCAAAATCCGATGTAGAGAACTAGCACTAGGCCATCTGGCACTCTTGCCATTAAAGTGCCAATATCATAAACTTAAGTTATTGTGACCGAACGTCAGAAGCAAATTCTAACTGCAATCGTGGAGCAGTATGCCGAGGTGGCCAGCCCAGTAGGCTCTAGCCTAATGGCCAAGGTTTTTGGCGTGTCTTCAGCAACCATCCGCGCCGAAATGGCTCAGTTAGAAGAAGCAGGCTATATTACCCAGCCGCACACCAGTGCCGGCCGCATCCCGACCGACAAAGGCTACCGTTTTTACGTTAATAACCTGACCGAACAGATGGACAAAACCAGTGAACGTGGTGCCGAGCGTGCCATTACCGCTCGGGTTGGCGGTGGCAATCTGCCAGAACGCACCATCCGTAATGCCGTGGATACGTTGGTAGAACTTACAAATAACCTAGGCTTGGCAACTATTGGCAACCAGCTGTATATGAGCGGTTTGTCTACGCTTTTTGGCCAGCCAGAGTTTATTGGCGGCAATGGAGCTCAACAAATTGCCCGTCTGCTGGATAATTTAGAACCTTGGCTGAGAGAAACTGCCCCAAATGAACCGCTAAGCGTCTATATTGGCCGTGAGAATCCAGTTGGCCGCAGTGCTGGTGCCTCGCTTATTATTAGCCGTTTTAGAAGTCCATACAGTGACAGCAGCTATATTGGTGTGCTTGGCCCAACTCGCCAACAGTACCGCGATGTCATGCAACTAGTCCGCCGCACCGGCCAAGCCCTGGAAGAGGCACTATATGAGTAAGAAACCAACAATTGCCGAACTAACTGAAGCTCTCCAACGCGAGCGGGCCGATGCTGAAAATATTCGCCGCCGTCACCATGAGCAAATGGGCAGTCTAAGAGAAATGGTCAAAGCCGGCGTTGTAAAAGACCTATTACCGGTAATTGATAATTTTGAGCGAGCGCTCAAGCACGTGCCCAAAGAGCTGGCCGGCAACGACTATATTAAAGGCGTAAATGCCGTAGTTACCCAGTTTGAAACGACGCTAAAAGGCATGGGCGTGGAGAAAATTAAAACGCTAGGCGAAGTTTTTGACCCTAACTTGCATGAAGCAGTCAGTATGGAAGAAGGCGAAGGCCAGACCGAAGTTGTAACGGAAGAACTGCAAGCCGGCTACAAAATTGGTGATGAAGTTATCCGTCACGCTGTCGTAAAAGTAAAGATGGGAATAAAGGAGTAGTGATGATGAATGAAGGGAGAAATTTTTACCCACCATATGAAGGTTCAAACGAAGAAATAATTGAAGACTGGAAACGGAATGCATGGTTTCCCGAAGATGATCCGCACGATGATTTTGTTGGAGTTATCAATCCAAAAGTCGTGCCTGGTGATTCCGCAATACAGACTTATGGCGTGAACGTAGTTGATGCGGGAGGCGACTCTTTGGCTGGGCAACCCGTTCCGTTAGACATTATTGAGAATGAATAAGGCGAAAAAATTGGCACTCTTGACAGTAGAGTGCTAATTTTTTATGATAAAATAGTATTAGCACTCTAATAGGTTACGTGCTAAAGAAGGAATTACTAATGGGTCAAGAAGGTCTTAGAAGGCTAAGTATAGATGAAGCTTACCAGCGCTTAGGAGATAAACTTAAGAGCGAAGAGCAACGTCTTGCGGCGGAAAAAACTGCCGGTGGTATGCCCGAAGCAGTAACTACACCAGAACAAGCTGCATACGAAAGATTTTTAGGCAATTCTGCTGTAGACGGCAGCGAAACAACAGAACAATAAAAGGAGAATAAAGTATGGCAAAGATTATTGGAATTGACTTAGGTACAACCAACTCAGCTATGGCTGTTATGCAGTCTGGTAAGGCTGAAATTATTGCAAACTCCGAGGGCACGCGTACTACGCCGTCTGTCGTAGCAGTTAACAAAAACGGCGAGCGTTTAGTTGGCCAGGTGGCCCGCCGCCAGCAGGTGACTAACTCTGCCAACACCATTTATGAGGTAAAGCGCCTAATCGGCCGCAATTTTAACGATAAAGAAGTCCAGCGCGACCTTAAACTGATGGGCTACGAGATTATCAAAAGTTGTCAGGGC
>CAZYVW010000030.1:0-8314 GCA_964651645.1 uncultured Candidatus Saccharibacteria bacterium | reverse complement strand
CTACCAAAACAAGTACCCATCGTAAGATGGGTTTTTGTTTTGGCTGGCCGTAGGCCGACTCGAGCCAAAAAGGTTCGGTCGTTAGTCTGTTGCCCGAGCAAGCTCGGCGCACAGATTAACGTGCGTTGTCCTGCCCCCGCTACCAAGAAAGACTTTTCAGGTTCTGAAAGGTCTTTTTTAGTTGAAATACATCTGTAAAGTGGGCTTTTTGGGAGGTTCCAAAACTAGACTATATTTATTTTTTTGGGGCTGCGTTTTGGTGAAGCAAAGCGGGCATATTTAGCGGTGGCAGTTTCTAGCAAAGTATTTTTGCGCCGGCTAATACGCTGAACGTCTGGTTTGATAGCCGACAGTTTATGGAAGAAGGCCGGCTGCCCAGAACTTGTAACGCGCAAAGTAGCGCGTTTTGTAGCTCTTTCCTGCAGTAAAACAGGTTTTTTGTTAAACAAGATACCTTGGATTGAGTCGCTTTTATTCATTGGAGGTTTCCTAGACTTGTGCTTCCTGCGTTGCTGCTACAACTTCAGGGGTTTCTTTTTCTACTCCCCTAAGCACAGCACCAAAGTGCTCCTCGATGGAAGCCAAGTGCTTAGCAGTTTGGTCGCTAACAGACGCAAGCTTCTTAACGTCTTCAGAGATTGCTCGGGTTAGCCCAGTAGCCTTAAGAATTAGATCCTGCAGCTGGTTACGAAAGTCGTTAATAGTTGGTGTACTGATTGCGGCGGCATGTTGGTTAATAACTTCTTGCAAGATTTGCAAGGTTGGCGCAATTTCTGCAAGTACCGGGCTTATGTCCCGCATTTCAGCAGTAAGTTTTTGTTGTGCAGCCTTGTCGATTTGATATGTAAGCATAGTTCTCTCCCTCAAATAATATAAACAGTAACATTAATTTACATATGTGTAAATATAATTGTTAAATAGCTTTACCTTAAGCATTATTTATGTCAAAGCATGATTAGGTTATTGACTCCGACAGGGGTATAATGAGTTTAACAAAACAATCTTTTAGTAAATGTTTGGGTTCATAAGAAGGGGAGGACAATATGTCTAAAGACAGAGGGCGCAAAGAAGTTAAGAAGCCTAAAAAAGCCAAGGTTTAATCACTCATGCCTACCAATAAGAAGAAGATTGCCTTTCTGGAGTCTGAAGAAGCTGTTTCAGTCAAACAGGAACTGCTGAGCATGGCCAAAGATATGACCTATAACACGCTGTCTAGCTATAGCGCCAACAGCGACACATACCCAGATAATTTAATTCCGTTTGTCGACAAGCACATGAGCTATCTCAACACTCACCCGAGTGTAGACACCGAGCACTACCTGGCCAACCTACGCTTGATGACCCGCATTAGATAGTCTAAAAAGTTCTAGCTGCCAAAGGTAAAAGCATTCAATTCTACGCCGTCTGGCACGGATAGTTCCAGCGTGCTGTCAGAGTTAAAGCCTGGGAAAGACACCAGGTGGTATAGCCTTGATTGTTGAACATTAACTTGGCCGTCAGTCACGTCTGGCCCAGCACCTGTTTTGGCCGGCTGGCCATCAATTAACACCTGGACATTGGCCGGCAAGCTAGAGCCCATGACCAAATACATATCTTTTGCTGAAAAGCGGAACTTCAGTTTGCTACTGCCACGGGCAATAAGCTTTTCGCTGGTTGCTTGCCATTTGCCGCTTAGGCTCCACTGGTCTAGCTTTAGGCTGGGAGCATAACTATAAGTCGCCGTGCCGCCGGAACCAAGCGCTGGTTTGCCAGAATAATTGCTGGCTCGCGCTGTGCCTAAATAAGTTTCTGGAGTTTGGGCATCGGTAATTGGTACTTGCTCATTACCATTGGTTGTCATTGTGCCACTAAGCTTTGCCCCGGCATCTGTCAGCAATTGGCGGATGGCTTGCTCTTCTTCGTTATAGTCACCCTCGCCTTCATGGATACGCCGTACTTGGCTGTCTTTGTCTATTAGGTAGCTGGCTGGCCACGAGCGGTTATTGTAGGCATTCCATGTCACCAGCTGATTATCTAGGGCAACTGGGTAGGTAATGTGCTGGTCGCGGACGCCGCCTTGGACGTTAGACAGCACCTGCTCAAAGGCAAATTCTGGGGCATGCACGCCAACTATCACTAAGCCATCATCTTTGTAGGCGTTATACCACTTTTCTAAGTAGACATTGTTGCGGATACAGTTGATGCAAGAATAGGTCCAGAAATCTAGTAAGACGACCTTGCCGCGAAGCTGTTTTAAAGTAAGCGGGCTGCTATTTACCCAATTATTTATGCCAGAAAATTCTGGCGCCGGATAGGCCCTGGTATTAAGCAGTTTGCTGCTGTCGGTAATGTTCTGATTGTCTGGCAAAAACTGCGCGCTCATAGCGTCAAAATTAAACGGCGTATGAACGGACACCCAGGTCTGAAAGCTCTTATCGTAGCCCGTAAATACTAGCAGGCCAGTTACGATAAAAAGTACAGCAATTGTCCGCTGGAACCAGCCTTTGGGGTTACTGGCAAAACGGATACGACTTGTAAGTAGCTGACCATAATTGCCAACTGCCAGCAGGACCAGGCTTAAGCCCAGGACGTATGCAATTATGTAGGCTAAAGCCTGCAAAAAGTTGGCCGGCAAAACCGTTGCTAATATGTAGGCGTAAACCGGACTGCAGCTGGAAAAAACCGGTCCCAAAGCGGCACCAGTTAGGATAGGACCAGCCAGCTCGCCTTTAGTCTGAAAGCCTTTACCCAAAGCCTCTTGGGCTCGGCGCTCAATGCCAAGGCGCCCGATAATATTGGCATAAAGTCCAGGGAAGAACGTAACCAGCCCCAGTGCAATTATTATGCCGCCAGAAAAATACCTGATAGTTTGCGGCGGGATGTTAATCAGCAGAGTCGAGGCTTTTAAAAGCAAGGTGAAAACAATTAAGGACACGGCCAGCGAGCCGGTTATCAGCAGTGGTCTTTTTTTGTCTTGGGCATTTCCGCTAACCGAGCCACCAATAATAATTGGCAGTAGTGGCAGGACACAAGGCGCTAAGACAGTTAACAAACCCGCAATGAAAGCCCCAAAAAGTAGAAACATACGCCCCCGATTACATAAGAAGTATACCGCCAGCGCGGCACAAAAAACAGAGTAAAGAAAACATAAATGTGTAATATGCTTGACAATTATACAAATACATGTATAATAGAGTTTATTGAGTTATCAATACAAACAATCATTAAATAAAAAGGAAATAAAAAAATGAGTGAAACAGCACAACTAGACTACGAATACGTAGCAACCAAGAACCCAGAGATCTTAGCTTTAGACGAATCAGTTTTTGCCCAACTGTAAGAGGCAAACCGATTAATAAAAATACCGCCCCGACACAGGCGGTCTTTTTATTGAACTATCAAAGTGCCAGTATCGGTAGAATTTTGATGATTATGATAACCCCACGTACCTTTGGTAGTTGGCGTGAAGGTCTGAGTCTTGCCTGGGCCAATGTCAGCTTGGTTTAACTCTGGGTCTTTCAAATGTGTTGGATGGTCGTCAGAGCTAAACTGTAAATCCATTGAAGAGTTGTTTTTGATCGTAACCAGCGTGCCGGCTTTGACTGTCAAGGTAGCCGGGCTAAAGCCGCTGTCGCTATAGGTAATCGTAGAACTGGATGAGTCGGGTGCAGCCGTACTTGGTGTGGTGTTGTCTGTTGTGGCTGGAGCCGTTGACGCCACAGATGTGCTAGGAACTACCACGGCGTTTTTATCAGCCCTTTTAACTAAAGCATAGGCCCCGCCGGCTACTAATATGATGATAACTACGAGTGCTAGAATGGCCTTTTTCATACACACCTCCTTTTGAACTACTCTTACTTAATCATACAGGTTCTTTTGGAGCCAAGTAAATGTAGCCTAGGCATGCCAGGTAAATCAAACCATAAAACAACCAGATATAACGAAACCAACCGCGACGCAAATTACTACCAAGTGCTAAGCTATGAACAAGAATTGCTAACATCGCAGCATCCGAGCCGTACCTAATAAACCGCCACCAGCTTCTATCACTAAACCATCTATGCAGTTCATACGCTAGAAATACAAAAAAGCTAGTAGTACCAAGCAGGGCAGCCCATTCTAATCTTGGCGCAATGAAGCCGTGCAGGTAGCTGCCTGGCGGCAGACCAAAACCATCGCGCCACAACTGGAAAATGAGCAAACCTGGGTGCAGGCAAATAAATAACAGCACGAGCAGGCTGGTTATATGAAAATACTGAGCCGTTACGTCTCGGTCAATATGATGATGTCGACGGACAACGCTAATAACGTAGTGCGCCCACATTAAGCTAAAGGCCAACAAGCCAAATATTGGGAAGAGTTTGTAGGTACTAACGCCGACAATGTGCCAGCGCAAACCCTGTGCCCAAGCAAAAAAAGCGACAAAGCAGACAACCATACTCAATCCCCACGCAATAATTTGCAAGCGGAGCGGGTTGAGTTTTGGTTTTTTCATCTTACCAAGTTAAAAACTATCATCAATAAGCCGGCGCCCAAACAATAGTAGGCAAACGGTCTAAGGCTCTTGCTTTGGAAATACTTTTCCAAAAACCGCACGGCAAAGTAGGCCGAGATGCCGGCTACAATGCCGCCAACTAAAGTCTGCATTCGCACCCCGTCGCCGTTAGGGCCTAAGAAGTCCGGCAGTTTATAAATTCCTGCAGCTAGGATAATCGGCGTGGCTAGCAGGAAAGAAAACCGCGCGGAATCCTCGTAATCTAAGCCGCTGTAAAGCCCACTAACCATGGTTACACCGGAGCGGCTAATGCCGGCAAGCAGCGCCAGGACCTGAGCCACGCCAATTAGGCCAGCTCGTTTGGTGGTTAGTTTGCTGGTAGTATTTTCAGCCGAAGATTCTAGGCTAAAGTTCTTGCGTTTTTCGGCATTCTTGCGCGCCCTATCACCCAGCAAAAGAATAAAGCCGTTAATGAAAAGAAAAATTGCCGCGCTCATCGGCTTGGCAAACTGAGTGCGCAGTTTGTGCTCAAAAATCAGACCAATGGCACCAGCTGGTATAGTCGCAAAAACTAGCAGCCAAGCTAGCTTTTCATGCGCTGTTTCAGCCCGGTGTTTTTTTATAGAACTAAAAAAGCCGCGGATAATCTTTACCCATTCACGACGATAGTAGATAAGCAGTGCGAACGCCGTAGCTAGGTGCAAGATAACTAAGAAGGACAAAAAGAAAGACTCGTCGCTAGTTTGGGCGTTTACAATATTGTGCCAGCCAAACAAATTGGTCAAAAGCACTGAGTGACCCAGGCTGGAAATCGGGAACAGCTCAGTAATGCCCTGAAGCAAACCAATAATAATCGCTTGAAAGTAACTAATCACACTCTAATACTAGCAAATACCTGACGACTAATATAAACAACAATTGAACCAAAGCGCATATGCTATACTGGTTTTGTAGGGCTAATAAGAACTTTTGGCAGACATAAAAGTTTTAACTAGTTTCGTAAGCCGGTGGGGAAGCCTGCCGGTTTTTTAAGTGGAGGGGAAATGGCTGATTTAGAAATACCACGCGTTGACGAACCAATCGCCGGTGATGCCAGCGGTAAAAACTTGCTGTCTATGCATCAGCTAACTGAGTCTGATATTTGGGATTATATAGAAGAAGCAAGAGCCGCCGATGTCTTGATAGAAGATCCAAGCCGAGGCGGTATTGATTTGCTACGGTTCAAAGTATTAAAAGCCGTTATGCGCCAGCCTTCCACTCGTACAGCGGGTAGCATGACATCTGCAATGTGGATGCTTGGCGGGGGCGCTGATCTTATTAGTGGTATGGCAAGTTCTTCAGAAGCCAAAGGTGAATCAATTGCTGACTCGTGGGTGGCCTTTGCGACCCAGGCTCATATTATCGGCACTAGAACTGAAGACAAAGGCGGACCAGCGCTTGCAGCCGAATCCATCGCGCTAGCCCATAAGACCGGCCACCTTTCCAGGTCTGTCCCTATCATAAATCTTGGTGATGGAAAAAATGAACATCCAACACAGGCGCTTGGTGACCTTTTTACTATTCAAAAAGCTCTTCCGGATAGAGGGTTTGATGAACTAACATTAGCGATAGTTGGTGACCACGAGCGTTACCGTGCGCACCACTCGCTTATTATTGGAGCCGCCGCAGTCGGCATGAATGTCATAACCGTGGAGTCCGAGGCAGCGCCAGTGCCAGAAGAACTGGTCAAGTTGCTTGGAACTAAAAAACTAACAAGAACGGGCGATCTGGACGCAGCGATGAGACAGGCAGATGTACTGTATATGGGACGCAGCCCAGACGAATACACCGGAAAGGAGGACCCTAGAGAAATTGCCCGTAGCGAACAATTAACCGAAGCTTACGGGCATTGGAAAGTTGACCTTGACCGCCTGCAAAAAATGCGGCCTGACGGCATCGTCTTGCATCCGAGGCCTCGTCAAAAAGAGTTGGACTCCAGTGTCGATGCCGACCCGCGGCTGAAGGACATAAAGCAAATGGAAAATATGATCCCAATGCGCATGGCGATTATTGCCCGACATATGGGCAAGTCAATTAAAGAAAAAGTTTAGTTTCGATTTGGTAGCAGGGGCGAGATTTGAACTCGCGACCTCAGGCTTATGAGTCCTGCGCTCTAACCAACTGAGCTACCCTGCCTCGTCGACGTGTGATGATCCGTTTGCCTAGTTGACCACAAAACAAGTTTGCTGGTCAACAACGACAAACTGATCAAGCCGTCTCCTCCCATTTTTGTGAATCCTCTCACAAAAATGTAAAGCTGCTCTTTTCCCTAATAGGCAAATAGAACAGGGGTAAATATATCACGCTTAACGCTTCTATTCTAGAGCCAGCTAGATGCTAAACCCGCTTTTAACCAAGTTCTGCATTGGCAAAAATAGCGGTTGCGGTAAGTTGCTCCAATTAAACCACGCCCACTCGGCCATTTTATTTGGCTCTAAGACCTTGGGCTCACCACTAATCCAGTTTGCTTTTACATAAACAGTTACAAAGTGATTGTCTCCATCAATAACATCGTTAGTGCAAGTAACTAGCTCTGGTTCAGAGATCTCCAAACCGCACTCTTCTTTAACCTCGCGTTTGGCACACTCCGCAAAAGATTCACCAAAATCCAGCTTGCCCCCAGAAGGGCACCACTCCCCAATGGAATGACTGCTGTCGCCTTGGCGCCGGCCCATAAGAACTTTGCCGTCTTTAACAATTATGACGCCTACGCCAACTTTGGGGATTTTGTCACTAGCCATTCTTGACCTCGATTTTCTTTATATTGCCGCGTAGAGGCACCGGCTGGAGGCCAATGATTTCTTCTAGGAAAAACGACTCGCTAGGGATTTCGTTAAGCAAGTAGATTGGCTTGTTGCGGTGAAAGGCCAGGGTCATTTCCATCAACACATTGCCGCCAATATAGTTTGGTACGCCGTGCTTTTCATTGTTGACGACCAAAATAATATCGCCCTTATCAACCTTATCAAAGTGGCCGCGCATCAGCTCGGCCTTCTTTTTATAGTCGCCAACAACTGGTTTAAAGCGACTAACTTCAAAGTCATTAGCGGCTTTCATACGCTCAGCGGTGAAGGGGATTAATACTTCAAAACCAAGTTCTTCTAAATCTTTCTGCAAATCAACCACCTCGCGGTAAAAGTTAGCGCTGGAGCAAATAGTTATCACTGGCTTTTTCATATTATTCAATCCAACAGACTATTTCAGCGTTTGGGATTTTTTCCTCAAAGTCATACTCAGAGATACATATCTGACGGAATACACGCCCGAACGAACCGTGACTGACCACCAAAATATTGTCTGCTTTCAAAGACGATATCCACTTGAAAGCTTCTTCGGCGCGAGCCCTCAAATCCTTATTACTCTCAGAGCCGCCGATACCTTTATTGTAGATTTCATTTAGTATCTCCGGCGAGAGTGTGCCTTCATGGCCTTCATAATCACCATAATCCCGTTCGACAAGGATTGAATTTACCTGTATCTCATCAACCGGATAGCCAATTTCTTTAGAAATAATTTTTGCTGTTTGAAAGGCTCTTGTCTGAGTAGAGCTGACAATCAGGTCTATATTAAGATCTTTTGCTTTTTGCCCTGCAAGCTTTGCTTGTCGCTTACCTTCTTGCGCGAGAGGATGATCGCTCTTGCCACCGCTAACTATACTGGCTTCGTTGCCTGTACTTAAGCCGTGACGGACATAATAGAGCTTCTTCATGTAGAATAATTATAGCTTATGGATATCAAAATTTAGCAGGGCAGGTACGTAGTTGCTGTATCCGGGGGGGTGGACTCTGTTGCTCTCCTGCA